>JBAVUZ010000501.1:0-6659 GCA_049697035.1 Candidatus Angelobacter sp.
CCTCCGCCGGATGCAAATAAAGTGCCGGCGTGCCTGTGGAACTCAGTGTGGCGGCAATTTTTCGGGCAATAATCCCGCTCTTGCCCATACCCGTTACCACCACACGGCCACCGCACGAATCCAGGCAGTCCACAGCGCGCACAAAGTCCTGCGCCATTGGCCCATCAATGCGTTCGGCCAATTCGCGTAAAGCTTCCGCCTCAATGCGCACTACATTGGATCCAGTGGATTTCACTCGAGAATAATAGTAGCAGCTCGCGGCGAAAATTCGCCGCTCAAGCAATTGGCAAATAGCAATCAGCAGCCGCCTGCAGCCGCCAAAAGCCAAAAGCTCCTCGATAGCCTTTGCCAATAGCCAATTGCTGGATCCTAGACTTCCACCACGCGATACGGACACGGCGGATTCTGCGCCATCAAGAGTGACAACGCAACATTGTGGACAGGTACGCCGCCAATGGTTTTGCCGTCGGGCTTGCCATGGTGCGCATGGCCGTGAAACGCCACTACTGCTTGATGACGATCGATCACTTCGGCCAGACGCGAGCTGCCCAGAAATGGAAAAATTTCCTGGCGCTCACCCTCCACGGTTTCGCAGATCGGAGCATAGTGAGTCACAATCACGATTTTCGGCGTGCGCAGCATGGTAAGAGCGCGCTCCAATTTGAGCGTTTCGTCCAGGCTCGCCTGGACAAAAGCTTTAATCTCTTTTTCGCCGAAAGCTGTCAGCATGCCGCGACCAAATCCTCCGGGAAAGCCTTTAGCGCCGGCAAATCCCACGCCATCGCGTTCATAGCTGCTGCCATCCAGCACCTTGATGCCCTCGGTGGTCATCATCTTGATCAATTCGGCTTCCTGGCCGCTTTCGTAGTCGTGATTGCCCAGCACCGCCACGATCGGGATACGCAACCTTACCAGCCCGTTGAGCAGGGAATGCATCTCTTCCGGCTTGCCGTAATTGGTAAGATCACCGGCGATTATCAGCAGGTCAGCTTCGTCGCGAACCCGCGACAATGGCTCGCGTATGCGGTCATAGCTCTGCGGCGTAAAGTGCAAGTCTGCTGTGGCTGCAATTCTCATGGTTTTAGTGAAAGTTCTCTGAGTGACGGTTGAATATCGCCATCTTCTATGCCGCTTCTTCCTTCTCGCGATGGATCAGTTCGGCTTTTTCGCGCAGCTCTTCCAGAATATTCCGCTTTCCCCACTCGGCTACATCAATCGCAAACATCTTGTCGTCAATCAGGCTGCCCCGGAAGTTCGCCCCTGTATTCGGGTGCGCCAGCTCAACGCTGAACCGCTGCACCAGTTCTTTCCATATTTCCGGGGGCACATAATCGGAATTTGCCGGATAAATATAATGGTAGAGCACCAGGCTCCAGAACAGCATTTCCCAGTGATCGCCAATAAGGCTAATCAGCCGCTGCCAGTTAAAGTTGCCCTTGGTACCGTAGATCACGTGGCAAATGTCCGCGCCATCAAAGCGCTCGCGCCGAGTGACAAAAATCTTTGAGGCAATCAACTCTTCCGGCGCCAGCACCCGCACGGAAAGCCCAAACACTTCTGAGCGGCTGGCATGGCGTATCCAGGAATAGTCCACCCGCAACACCGCGTTACTCATGCCCGTGATCAGGTCCACAAAAAAGCCGTCGCGCTTGGCTTTGGCCAGCCACACGGAATCCAGGACCTCGGTTTCAAAGCCGTCTTTTTCCAGCAGCGTTAGCGCGCGCCCCACTTCCTGCGGCGGAAGAAAAAGGTCCAAGTCCTTGGTATCCCGCCAAATGCCGGTATGCTCATGCAGGGCGAAGGCCCCGGATATTACGAAAGGAACGTGATTGCCCTCCAGCAATTGGATCACTTCGCGAAACAGTGATTCCTGCTGCTTGCAAAATACCGGAGGAGTTGAGGAGCTTACCGGCAGCGCAATTTCCCAGTCGTCAGGCATCACGGATTAGATGGCCTTTCGCGTTGTCACGTTGTTGAACTACCCTGAAAAATGCACCATCCAAGGTAAGAGTCTGGAACAGTATTTGCCCGGCTGAGCATCTAATATGGAAGTCGTACTGGAGTCCCCATGGCCAGGAAAGAATCCGTCATCGAGGTAGAGGGCCGCCAGATCAAGCTATCGAATCTGGATAAGGTGCTTTATCCTAAGGCTGGCTTCACCAAAGGCCAGGTCATCGATTATTACGTCCGCATCGCGCCTGTGCTGCTGCCTCATCTGGCCGACCGCGCGCTTACGCTCAAGCGTTATCCCAATGGCGTCGAAGGGATGTTTTTTTATGAAAAAAACTGTCCCAGCTACCGCCCTAACTGGATGAAGACCGCCAGGGTCTGGAGCGAAGGCAATAATCGCTTTATGGATTATTGTGTTGTCGCCGATCTGCCGACGCTGGTCTGGCTCGCCAATCTGGCCGATCTCGAATTGCATACTTCGCTTTCGCGCGCGCCTGATACAAATCGTCCCACAGTGATCGCCTTCGACCTGGATCCCGGCCCGCCGGCCACCATTGTGCAGTGCTGCCAGATCGGCCTGTGGGTGCGTGAGATTTTTGAGCAATTCGGATTGCAGGCTTTTGCCAAGACATCCGGTTCCAAGGGCCTTCAGATTTACGTCCCCCTGAACACCGCCGTTACTTATGACCAAACCAAGCCTTTTGCCAAGGCGATTGCACAGCTGCTGGAAGAGCGCCATCCCGATCTGGTTGTTTCCGACATGAAAAAAGCCCTGCGCGTGAATAAAGTGTTTGTCGACTGGAGCCAGAACGACGATTACAAGACTACCGTCAACGTTTATTCGCTGCGCGCCAAAGACCGACCCACCGTATCCACACCGGTCACATGGAAAGAGGTAGAAAACTGCTTGAAAAAAGCCGATCCCGAGTTGCTGGTGTTTACTTCAGACCATGTAGTACAACGGGTAGAAAAGTCGGGCGATCTTTTTGAGCCCGTTCTAACGCTCAAACAGAAGCTCCCGCCGCTGACGGCCCTCGGCCAGAATGGCTCTCAACCGGCAACTCCATCGCCAAAGGCGAAGCTTAAAAGAATCCAATCCGTCCGGCCTGCCCGAAAAACTGCTTCCAAGACCGCCGCAAAACCACTTAAGCGGAAAGCCCGTGCCCGCTAGCGTCTTTCTGGCCGCCGTTTATTAAGGTCCTGAAATCACCTGCTTTCAGCGGTATTCACCGGTCTTTGCCCCCATTTGCCCGCACCACATTACCTAAGGACAATCATGGCTGGCCCATTTGTGGTCCAAGTCAGTGACCAAGTTCGCGTGGAAATATAGAGCAATCCGGAGCGCCTCGGCATCAAAATGGGGGTGGGGAACATGGCTGAAAAGGGCTTCCAGATCGCGTCCCGTTTGCGCACCCTGACTTCAGAGCTGCGCCTGCTTGAACGCGATCTAAAAAGCGGCACCATTTCCGACGATGCAGCCCTGCAGGAGTTTCGTCACGCCCTTGACGAAATACGCATGACCTCATGGACGGCCAGCGAACTCCACCATGCCCAGCCCGGGCGGAAAGAGCTGCTCGCATCATTCCTGGCCGCCGAGCGAATCCGCCGTTTCGCGCAAATGATGCGCGACCTTTCCATTGATATAGAGCATGAAGACGTAAGCTGGGAAAGCGGTGGTATCCAGACCTTGTACGACGCGGTAACGCTGCTGCAATCGCGGCTTGATCGTCTCATCCGCGACCATCGCGCTGGCTTTCGCGACCTTAAAGACGATCAGCGTTAATCTACCGAAGCGCCGCTTCCGCCATTTGAGAGTGGTTTCCGGTGCGCTGATGGCTTGCTGCCAGACATTCCAACGCAGCGTTAATCCCGCCCGACTTGTGTGGGACCTTGGCCAGCTTCAGTCCCATCTCAATGCCGCTGAGCGTGCCTGCCAGCATCAGGTCATTGAAGTGCCCCAGGTGCCCGATGCGAAACACCTTGCCACCCAACTTCGCCAGCCCGGTGCCCAGTGACATATCAAAGGCGTCCAGAATAAGCTCCCGTAGCTTGTCGGCATCATGGCCCAGCGGCATGGCAACTGCCGTAAGCGAATTGGAATATTCCTTCGGCTCTTCACACCACACTTCCAGACCCCACGCTTCCACGGCCGCGCGCGTGGCTTTGGCATGGCGATCATGCCGCTGAAACACATTGTCCAGCCCTTCTTCATGCAGCATGGCCAGCGCTTCCCGCAATCCCCACAAAAGGTTCGTCGCAGGCGTATAAGGAAAGAACCCTGACCGATTCGGCTTGAGCATCTCCTGCCAGTCCCAGTAGTAGCGTCCCATTTTTGCCGATTTATTGGCCTGCCGCGCCTTTTCTGAGATTGCGTTAAAGCTCAGCCCCGGCGGAAGCATCAGCCCTTTTTGTGATCCGCCCACCGTCACGTCCACGCCCCATTCTTCGTGCCGGTAATCCATCGAGCCTAACGATGAGATGGTGTCCACCATCAGCAGCGCCGGATGCTGCGCCCGGTCCATGGCTTTGCGAATCTCGGCAATTCGGCTTGCGACTCCCGTGGAAGTTTCATTGTGCACAACCATCACCGCTTTGATCGCGTGCTGCTTGTCCTCTTTCAGTCGATGTTCGGCATCCTCCGGCTGCGCGCCGCGCCGCCAGTTTCCGGGCACATAATCGACTATGAGCCCATGGCGCACGGCGACATCACGCCATAGATTGGAAAAGTGCCCAGTCTCAAACATCAGCACACGATCGCCCGGAGAGAGCGTGTTCACAATCGCCGCTTCCCATGCGCCGGAGCCCGATGCGGGATAGATCACGACCGGGCCTTTGGTCTTGAAGATTGACTTTACTCCTTCAAGCACCTCGGCGCCCAAATGGGCAAACTCCAGCCCGCGATGGTCAATGACAGGGCGGTCCATCGCGCGCAGAACGCGGTCAGGCACGTTGGTTGGTCCGGGAATCTGTAGGAAATGGCGGCCTGTATGAATCGTCATTTCGTGTCGCTCCGCTCCAAACCGCTTTAGTGCTTCGTGGTTCGGAAAGTTCTTGCTGCAAGCTGTTACATGCCGCTCGGCGCGCAAGCCGGCGTCATGGCCGTTGTGGCTGCCCTGAAACAGTGTAGACCAATGCCGGGGCGTTCCGAAACAACGCGATGACGTGAGAGTCCCTGGCTGTCCTAAAGCATTGAGGTAAAATTTCCTGAATGTCACTAACCAAAGTAGGTTTGGCTCTAGCTTTTTTGATGGCCTGGTAACTCTCTCACTCCAGCTCAGCAGGGGTCCTCTCAAAACGCAAGAGTCTCTTTTGAAGTTGTGCCCGTAAAAACTGTTTACCGTCCGAATGAACCGATTGTCCTAAGACTGGTTCTAACGAACCGGGGTGAAAAGCCAGTCACGGTGGAGCACTTTTCATCTTTGTGCAGCAGTGATTTCTTTGCCCTTGTCGATTTGAAAATCCTTGATGCGCGGGGACGAGAATCACATCAGGCAGGATGTGCCGGGGATTCCTTCCGAAACAAAGAGTTCCTGGAACGAACGGTTACTGACGTCGGCAAGACGGACCATTGGATTAAGCTTGAACCCTACTTGAACCCAATGACCTATATGGCGAGGAGGAAATCCATGAAGTAAAGACTCGAACTGGCACCTACACCATTAAAGCCAAATTTCTCCCCGCTCGCTTTCATGAGGAAGAGCGGAAGGCGTTGGCACAAAGGGGCATCACTGTCTTGTCAAGGAAAATTACCGCACCAACCGTGAGGATAATTGTTCGCTAGCGTTCGATCCGCGAAGTTCCGCGTTAAGGCTTCCTCTCTGTTCTCTCACAGCTCCTTCACGATTCTCTGCAGCTCTTTCGCTATCTCCTCTGGATCGGCTGTGGGCTCAAACCTTACCGGATCCCCAATTCGCACCTGCACCGCGTGCGGCGGAGCGTAATGCTTCTTGGCGATCTTGAACGGAAATAGCCCGTCAATGCGCATGGGAATGATCGGCAGGTTAAGATGCGTTGCCAGTAATCCAATCCCGCTGCGGAAGGGCGACATCTCACCTGTTTCTGTGCGGCGACCTTCAGGAAAGATCACTACGCTATAGCCGCGGTCCACGAGTTCGCCGGCAAAGCGGAAGCTCTCACGATACTTGGCCCGTTGTGGCAGCGAGAAGACATTAAAGAACAACGCAATCAGCGCATACCGTAACTGCTCCCACCAGCGCTTCAGAAAGAACCACTCCTTGGGTGGATAGCGCATGGAGCGCAGCATTTCGCCCTGCATCGCTACGCCCAGCCGGTTGCGCAGATGCATGGGCAGCGCCGCCATCAGGAATCCAATATCGATCTGCGCAATGTGGTTAGAGATAATGAGCGCCGGCCCGCGAAAATCTTTTAAGCGTTCGCGACCTATTATTTTGGGCCGTGCCATCACCATGATGTAAGGCAGCGTTACGCAGTTATAGCCCAGCACGCGAATCCAGCGCACCAGACGGCTTTGCGCCCAGCGCGAATAAGGATAGTTGTTTGTCTTGGCCTCCGGCGCCGACTTCTTCAGCAGATTCTCCAGATCAGCAACCGTATTTACCTGGGAAAACTCGCGGTCTCCCAGGTCAACCTGATAACGGCTTTCAATCGCCGCCATCAACTCCACTCGATCCAACGAGCTCAGGTTCAGATCATTTTCCAGATGAGCCCCCGGCTTGAGTTCAACGCGA
>JBAVUZ010000502.1:0-10451 GCA_049697035.1 Candidatus Angelobacter sp.
ACCGTGGACATTCCCACCAGGTCCGCGCCAATCGTGCGCAGAAAGCGTATTTCCGCCGGTGTTTCATAGCTCGGACCCAGCATGGCTGCGTACACGCCTTCACCCACCGGAATCCCCAGCCGCTTTCCCGCTTCGACCGCCATCTTGCGATAATCCCGCGCATACGCTTCGCTCATATCGATAAACCGCAGTCCAAGGTTCGGATCTTCCTGTCCTACCAGCGGGTTCTGCCCTTGCAGGTTGATGTGGTCGCTGATCGCCACCAGCCGCCCTTGTCCGTACTCTGGATTGATTCCGCCGGCAGCGTTCGTCAAAATTGCGGCGTGCACTCCCATGCGCGAAAACACTCGCATCGGAAACACCACGCTGCGCACGGGATATCCTTCATAAAGGTGCACGCGTCCCTGCATCACCACCACCGGGCAGTCGCCAATATTGCCCATCACCAGTTGGCCCGCGTGTCCTACGGCGGTGGAGCGCGCAAAATGCGGGATATCGTTGTAACTGATGCGGACCGCGTCCGTCATCTCATCGGCAAATCCTCCCAGCCCCGATCCCAGCACGATCGCCACCGTCGGTTTGATCGGGCTCTTTGAGGAAATATGTTTGGCTGCGAATTCCGCCTGCGTAAAATCGTCACTGATGCTCATGGTTGTCCGCGCAAATCCTTTCCTTCACAAGCGCAGCTCAGTGCCGTGCGCAACTCAAATTGTAATGCTATAGTTCCCTCCATGTTAGTCTCGCGCTCATTGAAATCTCTGCGCATCTGCCTGTTCACGGTTTTTATCGCGATTTATGCACCTTCCGCATGGCCCCAAAAAAAGCCTGTGCCGTCCGCTTCAGCGGAGCAAAAGGCCGCCCGATATTTTGATTCGATCCGCAACCAGCCTTTGCTCTTGCACGCATTTCTGCAACAAATGCCAAAGGGCGCCGATCTTCATAACCATCTTTCCGGTGCAGTTTATGCTGAAAGCTTTATCAAATTCGCTGTTCAAGATGGATTGTGCATTGATCGCGCCGCTCTTGCGCTCACGCAACCTCCGTGCGATCCCGCTAGCGGCAAGCTTCCAGCAAGCGTCGCCTTGCAGGACAGCATTCTTTACAGCCATCTGCTCGATGCTCTTTCGATGCGCCAGTTCGTCGCCGGTACTGAATCCGGCCATGACCATTTCTTCTCTACCTTCGGCAAGTTTGGTCCTGCCACCAATGCTCACACCGCGGAGATGCTTGCGGAAGCGCGATCGCGCGCCGCATCGGGCCATCTTCAATACCTGGAAACCATGTTCAACCCTGACGGCGGCGCCGCAGCTCGCCTGGGCGCGTCCCTGGGATGGAGCGATGATCTCAGCAAACTGCGTGAGCAGCTGTTGTCCGGCGGACTGACCAAGATCGTGGCCGACGCCAGCAAATTTCTCGATGACACCGAAAAGAAAGAGCAGGAAGAGCTCCGCTGCGGCCAGCCAAAGTCCGATCCTGGCTGCAGCGTGCAGGCACGCTATCTTTATCAGGTGGCGCGCGGTTTGCCAAAAGAAATGGTCTTTGCCCAGATTATTGCAGGCTTTGAGCTGGCATCAAAAGATTCGCGCGTCGTCGGCCTGAATCTCGTTATGCCGGAAGACGCATACCTGCCGATTCATGATTTCACTCTGCACATGCGCATGCTCGATTTTCTTCACGGCATTTATCCCAAAGTTCACATCACGCTGCACGCGGGAGAGCTGACGCAAAACCTTGTTCCTCCGGAAGAGCTGTTCCATGTCCGCGCGTCCATTGAACAAGGCCATGCTGAGCGAATCGGCCATGGCGTAGACGTGATGCAGGAATCCGATCCTGAAGCGCTTCTTCGTATGATGTCGCACCACAACGTGTTAGTTGAAGTCTGCCTCACCAGCAATGACGTGATCCTTAATGTCACGGGCGATCATCATCCGCTGCCCATGTACCTTAAATTTCGTGTGCCTGTCGCTCTTGCCACCGACGATCCCGGCGTCTCCCGCGGCGACATCACGCAGGAATTTGAGCGCGCCGCGGAAACCTACCATCTGAAATATCAGGATTTAAAAAAGTTCGCGCGCGCCAGCCTGGAATACAGCTTTTTACCGGAAGAAAGTCTTTGGAAGAGTGCCACCACATCCCAGCGTGCGGCTGCCTGTGCCACAGACAAGATCAGCGCGCGCAAACCGTCCTCCGCGCGCTGCGCGGCCATGCTGGCAGCCAGCGAAAAAGCCCAAACCCAATGGAAGCTGGAAGAAGCCTTCGCGGATTTTGAAAGCCGGTTCTAAAATCTCGCTCTAATTTCCCAAAACTTGGTCCGGGCAGAACTGGACATCACCCAGGATACTGTTTTGGTCGGACTGGTAGCTCGCTACCATCCTACGAAAGGCCATGTAGGTTTCCTCAAGGCGGCTGCTATAGTAGTTCGCTTCCATCCGCAAACTACGTTCGTGCTGGCTGGGAGTGGCGTCAGCGCCACACAACCAGAGTTAGCGGAAGCAATCCAGCAAAATGAACTTCGGGCCGACGGTTATCTCGCTGGGTGAGCGGACATTCCACGCTTGAACAATGCATTCGATCTCGGTCGTTCCGCCTCCGCTTGGGGAAAAGGTTTTCCAACTCCGGTGAGACCATGGCCTGCGGCGTTCCGTGTGCGGTAACAAGACGTCGGCGATAGCGCGTACATCGTCGCAGATAGCGGTTTCATTGCGCCGCCGCGTGCGCCAGAAGCTCTTGCCAATGTCATCGTACGCCTGATCGATTATCGGTAGGTCAGGGCGTCAGCACCTGGGAGCGAAGGCGCGGGAACGGATTGAAACCGAATTCAGCCTTCCGGCCATTGTCCAAAGCAATGAAAATCTTTATCTAAAACACTCCAAAAATTAATGCTTCGCCTGAGCACCTAAAAAATGCCGTCTCAGGCGATGCACCTAATTCGATACGGAACACTCTTTAGTCACCTAGGAGAAATAAGTCCGCAAACTTGTCCAATCCATCTGGTAAAGTACTTATTCATCTCCACTTACCAAAGAGAGGCTACTGGTGCAAATTGCTGTCATCGGTTCTGGTTATGTAGGGCTTGTTGCTGCGGCTTGCTTTGCCGAACTTGGCCACAAGGTTGTGTGCGTGGACAACAATGTGGAGCGGATCGCGGCCCTGAATGCCGGGGAGGTTCTGATTCATGAGGAATTTCTGCCTGAGGTGCTGGGGCGCAACCATGGCAAGCGGCTGAGATTCTCTTGTGATTCGGCTGAAGCCATTCGCGGGGCCACAGCCATTGTGATTGCGGTGGGAACGCCACAGGGGGCTGACGGGCAGGCAGATCTTTCTTATGTCGAATCCGTGGCCCATGAGATCGCGCAGCGGTCGAACGGCTACAAACTGATCGTCGAAAAAAGCACTGTACCCGTCTATACCAATGCGTGGATACAGAAGTTGATGCTGGAAAATGGCTGTGCCATTGAGAATTTTGATGTTGTCTCAAATCCTGAATTTCTGCGTGAGGGAACTGCTGTAACTGACTTCCTTTATCCAGACCGGATTGTAGTTGGCGCGGACAGCGACCAGGCCAGAAAACTCATGCGGGAAATTTACGCACCGCTGCTCGATGGAAGCTATTCCCATGAATCCGGAGCTGTTCCGGGTCGGGATAACGCTGAGGAGATGGAGTACCTGGAAACCTCGACGCAAAGCGCGGAACTCATCAAGCACGCTTCCAATGCTTTTCTGGCGATGAAAATCTCTTTCATCAACATGGTAGCTAACGTATCTGAGCGCGTTGGTGCTGATATTGAAGAAGTGCGCAGGGGCATCGGGAGCGATAAGCGAATTGGGCAGAAATTCCTGAGGGCCGGGATAGGGTATGGTGGTTCATGCTTTCCCAAAGACGTCGCTGCATTTCAGTCTGTAGCACGGGCGTGCGGCAGCCGCTGGAACCTGCTGGAAGAAGTATCAAGGATAAACCAGGAACAAATTGACCGGTTCTTGCAGAAGGTTCGTAAAGCAGTAGGACCGCTCAAAGGCAAGCGGATTGCGGCCCTGGGGCTGGCATTTAAAGGCGGCACGGATGACATACGCGAATCGCCGGCAATCAATGTCATCCAGGGACTGCTGGCGGAAGGATGTAAAGTAACCTGCTTTGACCCTGCGGCGATGGGAAAATCTAAAGAGGTCCTGGGAAACACCGTTATCTACGCCAGGGACGCTTATGCCGCGGCGGACAATGCTGACGCGCTCCTAATCCTCACAGAATGGAAAGAATTTGCCGCTCTGGATCTTAAGCGTCTTTGCAGATTGCTGGCCGTTCCCCTGGTTCTGGATGGAAGAAATTTATATTCTCCTGAAACGATGTCCAAGGCTGGACTCACTTATTACAGTGTCGGACGGTCTAATGGGAAAAACCGGGCTCTGGATTTTGCAATGCAGGATGGAGCTCTCCAATTGCGGCCGACGTTCGGAGATTAGAGAA
The DNA here is from genome assembly GCA_049697035.1 of Candidatus Angelobacter sp. GTDB lineage: Bacteria > Acidobacteriota > Terriglobia > Terriglobales > Acidobacteriaceae > Angelobacter. Next base: position 4,463 of record JBAVUZ010000502.1, read on the forward strand.
TTTTCTAAGCAATCTGTCGGCAAAACCGGTCTGTTGTTTTTCTTTGCGAAGCCAAAAACGGGAAACGCGTTAACACATTTTTTTATCCGTTTGCCTGGGCAATTGTTATGATGCATACACTCCCGATAAAAGCAGCTTTAGGAGAAAGGGATGAGGGCTCTTGTAACGGGTGGTGCGGGTTTTATCGGATCGCATCTTGCCGAGCGGCTGGTCACTCGCGGTGACGAAGTCACGATTGTGGATGACCTCTCGACTGGTTCAATTCACAACCTTAAAGCGCTAAAGACATCCAATAATTTCGAATATTTTATCGATAGCGTGACCAATGAACGCCTCATGGCTGAGTTGGTGGACTCGGCGGACGTCATTTACCATCTTGCCGCCGCCGTTGGAGTCAGGTTGATCGTTGAAAGCCCCACGCGCACGATGGAGACAAATATTCGGGGCACTGAAATCGTTCTTGAATTGGCCGCCAAGAAGAAGAAACGCGTTCTTATTACCTCAACATCTGAGGTTTACGGCAAACAGGATACTGTTCCTTTTCAGGAAGGGAATGATCTGGTTCTTGGTCCTCCGGACAAGGGTCGCTGGAGCTACGCCTGTTCCAAATTGATTGATGAATTCCTGGCCATTGCCTATTGGAAGGAAAAGCGCGTCCCCACCGTAGTGGCCCGAATGTTCAATGTGGTAGGACCACGGCAGACCGGTCGTTATGGCATGGTTGTTCCCAGTTTAATCAAGCAGGCGCTCGCCGGAAACGATCTGACCGTTTTCGGGGATGGCTCGCAGACCCGCTGTTTCACGCACGTCACCGATGCCACTCAGGCATTGATCGGCTTGGCGGAACACCCTGAAGCCAATGGAAGCGTTTACAACATCGGCTCGGCCGACGAGATTTCCGTCCTGGAATTAGCTCAACGCATCAAGCGTTTGACCGGGTCAAATTCACAGATTGTTTTCATTCCCTATAGCCAGGCCTATGAAGAAGGGTTTGAGGACATGATGCGCCGCGTACCTGATCTATCCAAAATCAACCAGCTCATTGGCTATGCCCCTTCCATGGGACTGGATGAAAGTCTGACTGACATCATTCGGCACCATCGTGGTGAGCTCAATGTCGTTCACACAAATGAACTTGGGAAGTTTGTCCGAATCAGCGCTTAGTGCGGCCCCTATTTGCCGAACGTGCCTTCGTTCTCGCTCATTATCGCGCGCGACGTCGTGTCCATTTCCTTCAAGGCAAGATTAGACATGTTCTGGATTGAACCTTGTGCTTCTGAGTTGAAAGGCCCAACGATGCGATCCTTGCCACTGCTCTGCTGGATCATCCTTTCATAAACTTTTGCGCTGGGGCGTGGCTTCCTGATCTGCGTAGCCGGATCGAGTTCAAACAATCCGAAGCGTAGGTGCCAACCCTCATTCCATTCAAAGTTGTCCACCAGGGTCCAGTGGAAATATCCTCTTAAATCGATTCCGTCCGCCAGGAGCCCCTGCATCTGTTTGATAATGGATTCAATCGCCCATGGACGGATGCGGTCCTCGCGGTCGGGCACTCCATTTTCAAGAATGTAAATCGGCTTCCTGAACCCGGCAAAGTGCTCCACGGCCAGGCGCAGGCCTTCCGGATAAACCTCGCCATAAGGAACTTCAATGCCGGAATCGCCCTGGGGCTTGTGCGGAGGAACTGAGATTTCGACAAAGAGAGTTTTGGGACTTCGAGGATTAAATCCAACGCGCAGTCGGCTGTAATAGTTAATCCCGACAAAATCGCAAGTGCCTTTGACTTCAGACAGTGTTTGACCAAATTTGTTGAGCGGAAATGGCGCTCGCCCGTTTTGGATGCCTTGGGCAAAGTTGTCATTGAACCTCCGCTGAATAAAGCTGCACAACCAGCGATCCATGGCCGAATCTGGCCGGCGCGGTTTGAATACTACGTAGTGTTGCGCCCAGCCCACATTGGCGTCCTTTTGCAAAGAATGAATGGTGCGATAAGCGGCTGCATGCGCGAGACAAAGATTTCTTGTGACCTGCGCCGCCTCAATGATCCGGCCCTTTTTCCCTGGAGGAAATTCACCCAGAAAATAGCCGAGCGAGACGTATACGTTCGGCTCGTTGAATGTCGTCCAATCCCGGCAGAGGTCGCCCAGCGCGCCTATCACACGTTGCGTGAAGCGTTGAAAAAGCCTTACCGACTCGGCATTCGCAAAAGCCCGCTTCGCTTCGAACCATTGCGGATTGGTAAAGTGGTGCAGCGTGACAAATGGCCGTATGCCACCCTCATGAAGTGCCTTGAGCATCTGGCGGTATCTTTCCAGTGCGGAGTCGTCCCATTGGCCTTCATTAGGTTCAATGCGGCTCCACTCCACGGAGAGCCTGAGCGCGTTCACGCCCAGTGACTTTGCCAGGTCAAAGTCCTTTTCCGCATTGTGCCACCAGTCGCACGCAAAGCCGGCACAATCTTTTGATTTAATCCGCCCGCGGTCTTCCCATGCGGCCCATTGGTTGTTTAAGTTTCCGCCTTCTACCTGATGGGAAGATGTAGCCACGCCCCAGACAAAATCGGCGGGGAAAGCGAACGTTTTACTGGGAGACCCGTTATCCATTCTTAAATTGGATTCTAGACCTTCTGCCGCCAATATCCATGATCATGTAAAAAGTAATTGTCATTCCAGGAGTTCAGCATGGTCTTCAGGAACATGCTTACGATTTTTAAATGGCCCATGCTGCGAAAGCGCCGGTTCGTTGTGTGAATGCGACCGCTTACGATCCCGAATTTGCGGTTCTGTACTTTCTTGCTCAGAAGATAGTCTTCAGCATAGAGCGCCTGTTCATGGAACCCGCCAAGGCGGTCGAAGGTCTCTTTTTCGAACAGCATGAACATTCCCGTGCTGAAAGGCTTTACCAGCAGCGATCCGTATTGCGCAATGTTGTTGGCAAAGTAAAGGACGTGGTCGCGGGCCGATCCCTGAGAGCACCAGATATTGGTTGTCACGCAATGGAGCCTGCGCCGCTCCACCAGTTCCATGGCACGCCGCAGCAATGTCGCGTCCCTCAGTTCCATGTCGGCATCGATAAAGAGCACGTAAGGCGTTTTGGCCCGCCGTGCGCCCGCATTGCGTCCCACTGAAGGCAATCCGCCGGGAATCACTTCGATATTGAGCCGGTCGGAAAATGATATGGCCAGCTCCTGCGTCCCATCCGTTGAACCGGCATCAGCCAGGAATACCTTCGTATACTTCATCAGGCCATAATCCTGCCGGCACAGAGACCCCAGGAGCGTCGGCAAAAGCCGCGATTCGTTCTTGGCTGGAATCACGATTGTTAACTTCGGAGATGTATTCATGAATGGCAACTCCTTCCGGGCCGATGGCGACATAGGTGCATCGCTGATCGACCCACCCGCCCGCGTTGTAATACTCAACACCGTCCCGCTCACGGGCCAGCGCTGCATGCGTGTGTCCGCAAAAAATACGCTCAGCCTTGCCAGGTTTTGCGTAGCTGAGCGCGCCATGTGCTACCTGCTCTGAGAGACGCAACCATCGTGTATTCAGACGATCCAGGTAGCGGGCAAACCGTTGGTTTTTGGAATCGATTTTTTGCAATTGCAGAAAAATGAACTGGCCCACCTTGCTCAAGAACGCATTCGTGACGGCGAAACTATCGAACTGATGACCATGGATGGCCGTGTGGCGCTTGCCGCTATAATTCCAGGAATATTCCTGGTACACAGGAATTCCTACAAGATGAGACATGACTTCAGTCAGGCCGTGATCGTGATTACCTTCAACCCAGACGACCTCAATGCCATGGCGCGGGTTTGAAAGCTTTCGAATATGCCCCAGAAATTTCCAATGCTCTTTGGTGAGACGGCGGAAGTTGAGGTCGGCAAAGATATCGCCCAGCAGGATAAGCCGCTTAAAACGAACCGATTGCAGGAACGCAAGGGCTGCGCCCGCCTGGCTGACTTCAGAACCCAGATGCAAGTCGGAGATAATTACCGTGTCAAAGCAATTTTCCTGCATGCACCATATTTGTAGCAATTCAAGGTTAAAGCCGCGCAACAGCTGTGTGAATATCGCGTGAAAATATCTATCGGAACATATAAAGGAAACTTATTTGATGGTTGTTGGCTTGGGCATGGCTCGCACCAACACGGGAAGGCCGCAGTTGATCTCCAGTAAGTAGCGGCCTGCGGCAATCTTTTCTGCCAACATGCTGTCCCTGCGCAGCCCTTGGGCTTGTATCTCGATATAGTTTGCGCGTTGGGTCACCTTGATCCGCTTGATCTGGCCATCACGCTCGTCGTCCAATGCATTGGCCAGTCGCAGAATGCCCGCCAGCAGCATGATGGCCTTCCGCTGTGCGATGGGAATATCCCGCAATCGGGCGGCTTGAGGAAGAGCGCCGCGATGATAGCGCGCTACGCTGGCCATGGTCATGACTTCCTGCCGCGTCCATCCCACGATCCGATCGAGATTGCTGACCATCTGGTGAGTGGTTTTGTGGTGATTTTTCTCGCCGGCAAACCTGCCAACTTCATGGACCATGGCTGCCGCCTTCAGCAACTCGCGTGAATTTTTGGCGCCCTTCAGCAGGCCCAGGCGCGCCAGGCTGTCATGAATTTGAATGGCGAACCGGGAAACGCGGCGGTTATGCTGCAGATCGCTATCCATGAAAGCCGACCAGGCTTGCAGCCTCTTGAGCGACGCCTGTCGAGCAGCTTTCCCTTGAGGCAGGCCGGACCGCCAAACGCGCCATAAGGAGCTTTCTCCCACCATAACCTCGGAATATAGATTGACTCGTTGCAGGCGCTCCGCCGCCACAGCTTCTTCCCATCGTTGTCGCGCCGCAGGCGCGGCGGAAGCGCATATCGACAAAACCGATTCTCGGACCACATCCAGATCATGGATTTCACCCAGCAGATCCTGGATTTGTTTTAGCCCTGCTTTCCATTCGTGATGCAGTTGCGGTAGAAAGTTTTCCACCACATAACGAAACTTCTTTAGCCCAATACGCAGCTTATGGAACGCCAGGTCATTGCCCAATTTGAGCGCCGGAGCTTCCAGCCTTCGGGCGGCAATCAATTTTTCCAGGGCAAGCACCTGAAATACATGCGACCCCAGCGGCAGACGTCGAGCTCTCTGGCTTAGTTGGCGCGTCCATCCCTGCCATTGTTTGCGATCAAAAACATCAATCGCGCTTTTGGCCTGTTGTTGTAAGACTGATTCTTGCGCGCGCAAATGGTCTAGAAGTTGTCGTGTGATGGGATCATCAGCCTGGCCGAGCTTCTGTGTCCATTCTGTAATGACGTGGCAGTCACGCAACGCACCCAGGCTGTCAAAAAGTGCCGTAGCCTGACGGCGCATCCTCTTCCAGTCTTTGTGAGGGTCAATGGCGCGGAATCCGTCCGCCATGGAACGGCATCGGCGAAGCGCAACGCGGAGATCGTGGACCGCTTCGCTGTCGAAGCCATCAGCAGCCTTGTCGGCTTCCTTTGGGACCTGGTTCATCCAATGGACCAGGCCAGAGTCTTTGCGAATTGGACGTTTGGCAGTCACCAGCAAAGCTCTTTATCGCACAACACAAGGTTAACAGTTTCAGCTTTGCTCTGCGCCAACAGACAACAGGTCAACGTGACGCAAGCCCATGTGAAGGACCGGGGCTTCCCATCTCTTCTTTGTCATCTAAGGTATCCTCTCTCAACCGGTTCCCCTGCCTGATTCTGCTGGTCCGACTTCCTGCAGTAAAGGAGCTTTCGTGCCGGCGAACCCATTGCGCACCTGAATTTGTGTACAGATGGTTAAACTCTGGTGAAAAGTGGTGGGAGTATTACCAAAGTTATTGATTTGCCCCATCTAATTACCATAAGGTGACTGCAGCAGATGTTGTGCAGACATGTTTTTAAGGCCAACGTCCTGCTGAATCAAGGAGGGCTCAGTGGCGCGATTTTTTGCTGGTTTGGCGCGGCTTGCAATGGGCACGGAACTGC
>JBAVUZ010000503.1:0-12568 GCA_049697035.1 Candidatus Angelobacter sp.
GGGTTGCAACGGGACATGGAAACTGCGGCAAGAATTTCCCACACGTCGGCGCTGATCCTGCAAACCATACGGTCAGGCTATGTTTACGGTTTTGACATCATGGATGTCACCGGCCTGCCCAGCGGGACGATCTACCCCGCATTGCGCCGTTTGGAAAAAGAATCCCTGGTGATCGGTGACTGGGAAGACAGCAAGATTGCCCTGCGCCAGGACCGTCCGCCGCGCCGATATTACAAACTTACGCGCCAGGGCAAAGATGCGCTCATCAGCGCCGTGGAGCGCTATCCATTGCTGGCCAAGCTGGCCCCGGAAGAGAAGGTAACGCGCCGATAGCGAGGGAAATGTTGTGCAGCCCAATCCTCAAATCCGACTCCTGATCTGGCAATGTAAGTTCCTGCTGCGCAGCGCAAGTCTGCTGGTTCCCAAAGCGCAGCGCGCCACATGGTACCAGGAGTGGTATGGCGAGATCTGGCACTGGCTTCACTTTCTGGCGGAGTCCGGACGCCTGAATTCCCACACAACCATGGAACTGACCCGGCATTGCTGGGGCGCATTTCCTGATGCGGCATTTCATCGCTTTGATCACAAAAAAGTCACGCGCGTGCTGGACGAAGAACCGCGATCGGCCCGTTTTTGCCTGAGTGCAATCCTGATCGCCGTTCTTGGCTTGATCCTAGTCACGGGTTTCGCGCCCACCATCCGCTCGGGATTCAAGCCGCTGCCATTCCCGCAGTCTGACCGTCTGGCTTACCTCTCAATGCATGGCAGTTTTACGAAGTACGACGAGGAAAATCTCTTTCGTGAAGCCGCAAAATGGGCGGAGAGCAGCAAGACATCGGAAATGGTTGCGGCGTACTCATGGCATCCAGTCTCTCTAAGCTTCCCGCACGATCACGTGAACGACATCAGCGCCCGCGTCTCGCCCAATTTTTTTGATCTGCTGGGCAACAGAGCTGCTTTGGGCCGGCTTTTCACCCCGGCAGATGAAACGAGCTGTGCGGGATGCATGGTGATAACACATCGTCTGTGGGAGGCGGAATTCAATTCAGACCACAACGTGGTGGGCAAGATTATTTCAGTCGATGGCCGTCCCGGCACCGTGATCGGTGTGCTGCCAGAAAACTTTGTTTTCATCTTTCCTGAAGTGTCGGTCTGGCTCCTGCCGCGCTGGGGCGCCACCACCAACAATTTTGCTGACCGCACCGGCGCCGTTCTGCGCATGGACCCACACGTATCTCTTGCGGAGGCGCAACAGGAATTTCGACGCTTTGCCCAGGCCGGCGGCTATTCAAAGCCGCAGCTGGAATCGTTCGTGTCGCGCGCCCGGCAGGGCGTAAAACTTTATTTGTTTTTCACCGTGCTGTCATTGTTCGGCGGTATCGCGCTGGGCAGCAGCCGGCTGGGCGGCGCCAAGACGCGCAAGCTGAAGTTAAGCTGGCGGAACACGCTACGGTGGTGGGGATTCTTCTCGCTCAAGACGCTGCTGCTGCTGGCTCTGTGCTTCGTCGGTTCGCTGGAATTTACAGGACGTGCTTCGATCATTCTTACAGGATCGGTTCATCCGCTGGTAGGACCATTTGCTACGTGGCTTTTCCTCGTCACAGCGATGGTGGCACTTTCCTGGTCATTGCACGATCAGGGCCGCCGTTGCCGACTGTGCCTGCGGCGGCTTGGCAACGAGGCGTCGGTGGGAACGCCCAGCTATCTGCTGCTGGACTGGTGGGGAACGGAGCTGGTTTGCTCCGATGGTCATGGGCTGCTCCACGTTCCAGAGATGAAATCCAGCTGGCAGGAATTTGACCAGTGGGTTTCCCTCGACGAATCATGGAAGCCGCTGTTCGAACACGAAGAGCCCGTGCATACTCCTTAAGCGCGAGCTAGTGGACGCTACCGCCATTTCCCGGGCCATCGTCATCATCGCTGGTCATGCCGGCAAAAGGATCGTCATCGTCGCTGGCAGCGCCGGGCTTCTTTTTGGCTGATGCCTGATCGCCCGAGGCTTTGTCCTTCTCTTGCTCTTTCTTGTGCTCCTCACGCATCTGCTTTAGTTTTTCTTTTTGTTCCGGCGTCAGGACGCTGAACATCTGTTTATGTGACTGCTGGCGCAGTTCCTGCATTTTTGCTTTCTTCTGATCATCGGTCAAAGAACTGTCCTGCCGGATCGCCATGCCCTGCTTTCGCATGTCGCGCCCGATCTGTTGAAATTGTGTCTTTTGGGCGTCCGTGAGGTTGAGCTTCTCGGCCAGCATAGCCATGTGCTGGCGCTGGCGTTGCGCGGCGGCACGGCGTCCCTGCCATCTCTGGCCTCCGGTCTGGCTGCCACTTTGCGGCTGGGTGCTCTGGTCTTTGCTCTGCTCCTGCGCCTGCATCCCGAGCGCAATAAACATCAGCGACGTAAGTGCCGCAATTGCAATACGATGACGAAACCGTTGCATGGTCTTTCCTCCCGCCTCATACTAACCCGCAGAGATAAACGAAGTTCTTTTGTGGCACCCGAAGGTAACTTTTGTGTTTGTTTCGGGTTTGCTACGGTTGTTGGACAGCGGGGGAAGTTCGTGATGAAAAAATATCTGATTTCGGTGGCGCTGGGTCTTGCGGCGCTTTTTCTTTTTGCCCAGGAGCATGATCACGGCCAGGGCCAGCAAGCGCCCGCCGGCCAGAGCGAATTAAATGCCACCACTGAAGCCATGGGGCGCGGCCACAGCCATGAAGAGCACCAGCACATGGCTGCGCACATGCATATGACTGAGCTGCGGCCAGTCCACGTGGGCGACGCAGCAAAGGCCCAACAGGTGGTGGAGCAGGCGCGGCCGGCTCTGGAGAAATATCGCGACTACAAAGTCGCGCTTGCCGAAGGCTTCAGGATCTTTCTGCCCAACGTCCCGCAGAAGATGTACCACTTCACTAATTATGAAAATGCTATTGGTGAAGCTTTCCGCTTTGATCCGGCCAAGCCAACGTCACTTTTGTATGAAAAGCATGGAGACGATTACAAGTTGATTGGCGCCATGTACACCGCTCCGGTTCGCTTCAGTGAGCAGCAGCTTGATGAGCGAATCCCGCTCAGCATGACGCAATGGCACCAGCACGTGAATATGTGCAAGCCGCCCAAAGGCCGTGAGATTGAGGCGTTGCGCAAAGACGCCAGGTTCGGGCTGAACGGCTCCATTTCCACCGAGGAAGCCTGCGAAGCCGCCGGCGGCACGTTCATGCCGCACGTCTTTGGCTGGATGGTACATATGTATCCCTGGGAAAAGACGCCGGATGAAATCTGGTCGGTCGAGCGACAACTGAAAGAGAAGCCGGGATCAGAACATGAGCACCATGATCACGGAGATATGAAGTAGCGTTCCAAATCTACCGGCATGGCTAGAACCCCTTCTGCCTGCGCCGCGCTAAGGTGCCATCTTTACCGAGCTCAAATGAAGCATGGAGCGACTAGGGATTCCTCGCTGCGCTCGGAACTTACGAAAAGCTATCCGATCCTGATCTCAATTTCTTTTCCTGAGGCTTCTTTCGTCGCCGGATGCCGTAGAGCTGCCACAACAAATTCAGTCCCCGGCTCAATCAGTATGGGGTCGAGTCTGTAGCTATCCGCTTCCACGGTAAGCCGCGCCTTTATGCCAAAGTATTGCGGGAACTCAACATTCTGTCGCGCGCCACAGCAAACATACAGTGAGAGCAGATCACAGAACTGCAAGACGTCGGTGAGTGCTTCCAATTCTTCAAGCGTGCGCTCCTGCTTTGCGGCCAGTTTGGCCTGCCTGGCAGCTTCGTTCCGAAGAAAATTTTCCGCAATGTGGCGGTCGCCTTTGGGAAGTTTGGAGGAGTTCACTTTTGCGATGCGTTCAAAGTGGCGGCTCACAATGTATCCGCCGGCTGCGCTGGCAGACGCCGCCACATCAATCGACTTTTCCCAGGCATCTACAAACTCGCCTACACCGCAGGCAATAAACGACTTTGGCGCCCCCTGACCGATCGACCTGCTCTGCATGATTGCCTGAGCGTCCGGCATGCCCCAACCGGCATCGTGCAGCGCGATTGCGCGGATTACTGGCGCGTCCAGAGCAGGCAGGTTTCCGCCCGTCATGCGCGCGGCGAATTCGCCGGCCAGGGCGGCGTGAGAGGGCTGCGTGATCATCCAGCATCCCTCGGCGACTTGTCGTTGGGATTGTTCCACCACGCTCCACGCTGGCAGAAAGTTAGCGCCAGCGGCGGGGATGGGATCGAGCAGTCGCAGAATCATCAGCTTGAACGTCTCTTGGCCATGCGTCGCGGCACCGCCATGGCCCTGGCTGGACCGCTGCTGGAAGGCGGCTTCTTCATCCCGTCGAGCAGTTCTTTGAGCGCCACCGCGTTGTTCCTTTCGGAGTTCTTCGATGAATAGACCAGCGTCACGCGCTCATATTCGAACAAGAGCCCATACAGCTTTTCCAGATCGGCTGAAGCTTCAGGCGTGTTCAGTTCCTTGAAGTAGCGCTTCTTGAAAATGATCCAGTTGGCGCTGGAGTGGAACCACTTGCGCAGGCCGTCGGATGGGGCGAGCTTTTTCAGCCAGTGATCGATGCGGGCCTTCTCTTTTTTGATTCCGCGAGGCCAAAGGCGGTCCACCAGCACACGCTGGCCGTCAGAGAGTGAAGGCTTGTCATAAGCGCGCTTGATTTCAACCGGCATGGACTTGGCCGCAGTTCTGTCTCCAGGGGTTTTCAAAACGCTACGCTACAGACATAATAGTCACTTGAGCCGAATAGCGTCCATTCTTCTGATGATGGCAGTGGCCGGACTGCTGTCCGGCTGCGGGAAAGACCCAGCCAAAATGACCGATGCCGAACTGGGACTGAATGCAGAGCAATCCCGCGGACGCAAGGTCTTCAATATTTATTGTGTCAATTGCCACCCTGCGTATTCCTCGAGCGGGAACAAAGGACCAGGGCTGAAAAAGCTGTATCAGAAACCCTACTTGCCGAGCGGTCTTACCGCGACTGACGAGCACGTAATGCAAAGCATCGTTCGCGGGCGAGGCATGATGCCGCCGTTCGGCGGCCAGCTTGATCAGCAGGAGTTGCAGGAAGTGATTGCCTACCTGCATACGCTGTAGAAAAGCGCAGTTCTTTGAGCCTTTTATCGATTGTGCATGCGCTTTATACTTCCCGGCACGCTTTCTTCTGAATCCCTTCTTGTTTTACTTTTGACGTAAAAAGTATAATAATCCCTTCTGTAACTAAACGTGAGTTAAATAAGGAAATGGATAAAACATCATTTCAAAGGGGTAAAGCCGGAAAACTGATAAAGACCGCCCAAGGATATTGGGCATTTGTGCCTAATAGTTTACCGCCGGAGCTCGAACTCTCCTGGGAGTTTGTTAACCAGATTAGCGAGGCCGACCGCCGCTTGAGCGAGCTTGCCGGAGCTGCCCGCACACTGCCCAATCCGCACTTACTTATTGAACCCTTTACCCGACGTGAGGCTGTGTTGTCGAGCCGTATTGAAGGAACAGTCGCATCTCTTTCTGATCTGATGTCCTACGAGGCATTGGGTGTCATCAATCCTGACCGGCCGGACGTACTGGAGGTTGCAAACTACGTGACTGCTCTGGAGCATGGATTGAAGCGCCTTGTTGTCATCCCTGTTAGCACACGTCTCATGCGTGAACTTCACGAGCGGCTGATGCGAGGAGCCAGAGGAGAACATCTCACTCCGGGAGAGTTCAGACGCTCCCAAAATTGGATTGGGCCTCCAGGCTGCTTGTTCAAGGACGCAACTTTCGTACCACCACCGGAGACAGAGATGAAGGAGGCTTTGTCTGATCTTGAGAAGTATATTCACGCCGAATCCCATCTCCCGCCGCTGGTGCGGATGGCGCTCATCCACTATCAATTCGAAGCCATTCATCCCTTTCTCGACGGCAACGGGAGAATTGGCCGCTTGCTCATTACACTTCTCTTGTGTGCTGAGGGATTGTTGCCGCAGCCGCTACTGTATCTGAGCGCATTTTTTGAGCGCCATCGTTCGCAATACTATCGGCTTTTGCTTGAGGTGAGCCAACAGGGCAATTGGGAAGAGTGGATAAAATTTTTTCTCCGTGGAGTTTCCGAGCAATCGGTGGATGCTCTCAATCGCGCCAATCAATTACAGCAATTGTCCCTGGAGTACCGCGAGTTGCTGCATGGCAAGAGATCATCCGCAACGCTATTGCAGATGGCTGATCTGCTCTTCAAAAACCCGGTTTTAACTCCGAACGCCATTAGTCAGGCACTCAATCTTACTTTTGTATCGGCGCAGAAGAACATCGACAAACTGGTGGTGGCCGGAATCCTTCGCGAAGTAACAGGGCGCAAACGGGGTCGAATCTATGTTGCGCAACAGGTGATGGAAATTTTGGAAAAGCTGGATGCACGCAAATGAAGTTGAAGCTCTAGGATAAACACATAAAGAAGTGCTAGTGACCTACTTGCATCTTCTTAGAGAGCTTATTGTGCTCGATGGTCGGTTATTTGAAGAACGCGTGTATGCTGATGTTCTTCTGCCTCCGCCAGCGATTCCTCGAATTCTTCTCCCTGCTCATACCATAGGCTCACATTTCGCCACGCGATAAAGCAGCACACGAGAAAGATCACCGGCAGAAAGATGAGCGGCATCCACAGCCCGATTCCTGCAAGGATCAGGAAACTGTAGAGGCTGCCCAGAGCGACGGAGAGTACTACCCGCATAGCCTGCATGGGAAATGAGAGAGGGGCCGCATTACTATTCCGCTCCGGGAATGGATGTGGATCGATAAAGGAACGGGCAATGTCAGAGGCGATCAAGACGGCAAAAACCGCCGAACCAGAGTAGGCCAGAGCTCTTAGAAAGCCGGAATGAAAAAGGCGCGTGCTGGTAAGCAAGGCGGCTCCGGCCAGCGGCGCCCAGCGTCCCAGCGGAGCATGCAAAGACGACAACCATCGAATGATTTTGCTTATGTTTTCGCCCACGGAATCTGGAGTTTAGAGCCATTCTGTTGCGATTTAAAGTTACCTCGGTGAGATGTCAGCCCGGAGCGGCCCTTGCATCGTACAATAGAGATTCACATCTAATTACCCTGATGGCCAGCTCCGTAGAACTCGTCCAGATTGACCTTGCGCCGCGGCGTCCGCACAAGAAGCCTGAGTGGCTGAAGGCGCGCGCGCCCATGGGCGACAATTACCACGATCTCAAAAGGCTGGCGCGGACGCTGGATCTGCATACGGTCTGCGAGTCAGCACAGTGCCCCAACATTGGCGAGTGCTGGAACCACAAAACTGCTACGTTCATGCTGCTGGGCAATCTCTGTACGCGGCGCTGCGGCTTTTGCGCTGTGCCCAAAGGAAAGCCTGAGCCGCTGGATTGGGATGAGCCTCGTCGTGTGGCTGAGGCCGTGGCTACACTGGGCTTGAAGCATGCCGTGGTGACCAGCGTAAATCGCGATGACGACAATATGGGCGGGGCAAAGATTTTTGCTGAAACCATCCGGCTGATCCATCAGGAAGCTCCGGGGTGCCATGTGGAAGTGCTCATCCCGGATTTCCAGGGCCGTGAAGATTGCCTGAAAGTAGTGATCGACGCGAAGCCAGAAGTTTTGAACCACAATACTGAAACGGTTCCGCGACTTTATCGCGCGGTGCGTTCCGGCGCGCGCTATGAACGCACGCTCGATCTGCTTAGCAACGTGAAGCGTTTTGCTCCAAACATGGTTTCAAAGACCGGCGTAATGGTTGGTATTGGCGAGACCACAGATGAACTGCTGGAAGTTTTCCGCGATCTGGCTGCCCGGAAAGTCGATATCCTCACTGTCGGCCAATATTTGCGGCCATCAAAAGATCACTTGCCGATGACCCGCTATTACACTCCGGAAGAATTTGCCTTCCTGAAGACTGAAGCGCTCAAGTTGGGCTTCCGCCACGTAGAATCCGGCCCGCTGGTCCGCTCGTCGTATCACGCGCATGAGCAGGCGGAATCAACGGGATTAATCAGTCTGGGCACGTCCGCAGCGCAATAAACAGCCCCGGCCATTTCAGCTGAGGCTTTTTAGCATCTATTTCAAATCACCACACGTGACAGGCATTGGCGCGCACCATGGGCTGGCCGGCTTTGCATCCCCAGGCTTTCTGGAATTCCGGCATATTTTGCACTACACCGTTCGCGCGATATTTCCCCGGTGAGTGCTCGTTGTTCAAAGCCAGCAGGCGCGCCATCTGGTCTGTCTGGTTCTGGCACCAGATCTGTCCCCAACCAATAAAGAGACGCTGCTCTGGCGTGAAGCCGTCAATCTCCGGTGGTTGCTTGGCGGCATCGGCCAGAGATTTCATAAGCGCCATGTGGGCGATGCGCAGTCCGCCGTTGTCGGCCGTGTTCTCACCCAGCGTAAGTTTGCCGCGAACGTGAACATCGTCCACCGCAACGAACTGGTCATACTCATCCACAATGCACTGTGTCCGTTCCTTGAACGCTTTTTCGTCTTCCGGAGTCCACCAGTTTTTGAGGTTGCCTTCAGGATCGAACAGCGCGCCCTGATCGTCAAAGCCATGCGTGAGTTCGTGGCCGATTACAGCTCCCATACCGCCGAAGTTAAGCGCGTCGTCGGCTTTGAAGTCATAAAATGGCGGCTGCAGGATGCCGGCGGGGAAATTGATGTTGTTTTGCGTCGGATCATAATAGGCATTCACCGTGGGCGGCGTCATCTGCCATTCCTGCTTGTCCAGAGGCTTGCCGATCTTGGCCAGCTGACGATGAACTTCAAACGCATTTGCCCGCAGTGAGTTTCCCAGCGCGTCACCGGGTTCAATCTTCAGCGTGGTGTAGTCGCGCCAATTGGCCGGATAACCGATCTTGTTCTGGATGGCGGCCAGCTTTATCAGGGCCTGTTTTTTCGTGACCTCTGACATCCATGGAAGGTCGGTGATGTCCTGGTGCAGCGCGGCTTCCAGTTGGTTCACCATTTTCAGCGTGCGTGCCTTGGCTTCCGGCGGATAATACTTTTCGACAAAAACCCGGCCCAGCGCTTCGCCCAAATCGCTATCCGCAGCCGCGACGCAGCGCTTCCAGCGCAGGCGCATCTCCTTGGCTCCCTCCAGGGTCTTGCCGTAGAAGTTGAAATTTTCGTCCTGGAACGCTTTGGGCAGCGACTCAGTCTGCGAGTGCACGAGCTGCCAGCGGAGATAAGTTTTGAGGTCATCCACGCTGACGCCCTTCAGCTCGGCGTCAAGCGCCTTAAAGAAGTTGGGTTCCACCACGTTGAGGCTGTCCAGCGCGGGAGCACCCACGCCGGTCAGATACCGGGAAAAGTTGAAATCGGGCGTGAGCGACTGCCATTCCTTGAGCGGCATCTTGTGGTAAATGCGCTCGGGCTCGCGCCGTTCCACGCGATCACCAGATCCTTTGGCCAGCGCAGTTTCCACGTTCATTACGGTAGTAGCTTCGGCGGCGGCCTTGTCTGGCGCGTCGCCCAGCAGCTTGAACATGTTGGTGACGTGCTGCAGGTATTGCTTGCGCAACTCAACCGACTTGGGATCGTCTTTCACATAGTAGTCGCGGTCTGGCAGGGAAAGCCCGCCCTGGTCGGCCTGCGCGATGACCTGCTTGGCGTTTTTGAAGTCGGCCCCGGACCCGAAGCCGAACAGCACGTTGATGCCCTGGCCATGCAGATATGCAATCAGCGCCGGCAGCGCGGACTTATCGCGCAGGGCATTGATGCGATCAAATTCCGGCTTAAGGACGGCGACGCCTTTTTTCTCAATGGCAGCTTCATCCATGCATGCGGAGTAATAGTCGCCGATCTTCTGCTCATTGGCGTCACGATTCGGGGCCTTGGCCGCGCTTTCCAGGATTCCGCGCAACTCCTCCCGATTGCGTTCCGCCAGCTCTCCAAAGCGGCTCCAGATCGACTGGTCCGCGGGAATGGGATTGTTCTTGATCCATCCTCCGCATGCGAACTGGTAGAAGTCCACACAAGGGTCAGCGCTCTTGTCGAGCGCGGAGGCAACTGAGTTGGCAGTGACTTTGTTTTCCTGTGCGGACAATGACGCACAGGTGAAGAGAAGTGCCGCGATCAAGGGTAGAGATAAGCGCATTTTTTCAGCCTCAAAAAAAAGTTGATGAGAGTTCCTGGCACAAACTGATGAACGATTGCAGAGCATCAAACCAGAGCCACTTGCGCGGGCCTAAAACACCCGGAAGCGGATCGTGAGATATTTCTTGGGATTTTCACGGATCGCCTTTACCAGGTTCCGTGTTTCGATCAGCATTTGATCAGTATTGTTGTAGAGCGATGGGTCCTTAAACAGCCTGCCCGCGCTGCCTTCACCGGCATCCAGCCGGTCTGAAATTGAAGAAAGCTTTTCGATGATATTTTGCAGCTTCCGGGAAAGCTCTTCGTCTTTCAACAATTTTCCCGCAGCGCCTTGGCCCGCATTGAGATCAGCAAGCAACTTGTTGGCTGTGGCAATCGCCTGGTTTGCGTTGTTGTAAAGGGCGTCGTCCTTTACCAGTTTGCCCAAACTGCCGTGGCCTTTGTTGATCTCATCCACCATGGCATCGGCCTTGGTCACCAGCGAGTCTGCCTTGCGATACAGGCTGTCGTCAGAAAAGAACTTACCGATGGTGCCTTTGCCGTTGCTCACATCATTCAGCAGTGCCTGCACCTGGTTCAGGATCGCGTTGATCTTGTTGATCATGGCGGGATCGTAAATAACCTTTCCCAGCGAGCCATTGCCGTTCTGAATTTCCGCCAGGATGGAATCTGCCCGTTTCACAAGGATGTCAACATTTTGCAGTGACGTTTGGCTGGTGCGAACCACGTCCTGAATGCCGGGAGCGTTGCCGGGAGGCAATTCGGTACCGTCTTTTACGATTGCGCCCTTGGCGTCTTTGCTGTCGATGTCGACAAACGATTCGCCCAGCACGCCGGCAGTTTCAATAGTAGCTTTGGAATCTGTGTGAATGAACTGCTGAAAATCCCTGTTCACCCGCATCACTACCTGCACAGGGCTAAGCGGCTTTCCGGGGACAACCTTGACCGACTTGACATTGCCAATCGCCACACCCTGCAAGTCCACCGGCTGCCCTGTGCGTATGCCTTCAGCATTGTCAAAGTATGTGATGAGAGTAATTTTGCTGGTAAAAAGGCCGCCAGTCCCGCTGATCAGGAAGACAAGCAGGGCCAGGGTCACTGAACCGACAATTACGGTTATCCCGACCTTTAGTTCAGACCACTTGAGCTGCTTTTGACTTGGCAATGGAGTGAAGTAACTACGCGAAAATAATAGCAGATGCCCGCGTAAGTCCCTAGAACTAGACAGTTTTCGGCGAACTTCAGGGGTTTAGCAGCGCGGCGTTCCGGCTGAAAACCTCTAAGGTTTCTCTAAGCTATTGCTGTGCCCTTCCATGTCCGCGAACAGAGGCCCGCAAGCAGGTAGGCTGCCGCGGCGCAAAGCAAGGTGACCGTCAGGCCGAAGTGAATAGCAATGATCATGGCCATGACGGATCCCAGAACGCTGGCGGCAGCGTTGAGCGCCCACGCCCATTCCACGGTCTTGACCAAGCGCAGCCCGGTGGGGAAGGGCATCCCCATAAGAAAGCCGAGTGGCGTCAGTACTATTCCGCTGAGAAGCAACTTGATGGCGAAGGGCAGGCCAATGGCGGCTGAGAGCAGCCATGGCAGCAGCACAACATCGACCACAATGACGGCGGAAATGATTCCGAGCAGTGGAAGAATTTTACTGCCAGTGCCAATCCTGCGCCTCGCCGCAACGCTGCCAGCGCCGCTGGAGAGCAGAAGCAGAAAGACAACCACTGTCAAAGCGTACGTGGGATGGCCGAGGAAAAGGACAAAGCGCTGGATCAGGGAAATTTCCACCAGGATGAAACCGAAGCCCACGGCGATGAAGTAAAGCAGAGCAACAATCCCGGTCCTGGGCGCGTGCTGGCGGTGACGATGCAGCGCCAGAGGCAGAATCAGGAACGCCAGCACAGCCACAATCGAGATAATCAGCAGCATTCCAAGGACTACAACGCCGAGGTTGATGCGCCAGTCCATGCCACGGCCTGTCCCGGCCAGGATGTTTTCGATTACATGACGTGTCTTTAGCGTGAAAAAGAAAAAGGGAGCGCTGTCACTGACGGGCGAAACGTTATAGGCATAGTTGCGGGCGAAGCCCGCGGGATCATTCGATTCAATCAGATTGCGGAAGGCCGCAGCCGCAGGCGGAAGAGGCTGCAAGCCGATATATTGGGCGGTGGGGTTCAGCCAGACCAGATTGGGGTTTTCATGCATATGGGCCGCCACGGCGGCATATTCGGCTGCGGTGAAGGGAGTTTTCTTGGCCAGCACCAGCACCGGCCGGCCATCTTCATCCAAGCCTCCATCTGCAATGATCACAAAATGCTGACGCGGATCGGGCACTCCAATCGCGTGCAACGCTTCAATTCCCTGCGACACCACGCGCAACGCCTCGCGCGGCTGCCTGAACTCCCAGCGCGTGATGGCGATCATTCCGTCGGGCCTGAGATGGTCAAAGTATTCGCGGAACGCTTCAATGGTGTAGAGATTGTTTTC
>JBAVUZ010000504.1:0-1833 GCA_049697035.1 Candidatus Angelobacter sp.
AACCTGGTGCAGACCACGGAAGGCACTCCGGCCATGGTGCATACCGGGCCATTTGGCAACATCGCGCACGGCACCAGCAGCGTGATCTCACACAATATGGGAATCCGTCTGGCAGATTACGTGGTGAACGAAGCGGGCTTCGCGGCCGATCTGGGCGCGGAAAAATATTTTGATATTGTGATGCGATCGTCGGGCATTGCTCCCGCCTGCGCCGTGCTGGTCACGACCGTGCAGAGCTTGCGCAATCAGGGTGAAGGAGACCTGGACCGCGGCGCGCCGAACCTTGTCCGCCACATTCAGAATCTCAAGCAATTTGGCGTGCCGATCGTTGTGGCCATCAATCGGTTCCCGACGGATACGGAAGCGGACTTAAATCGGCTGGCGGAATATTGTGCCCAGCAGGGTGCGGTAAGCGCTTTAAGTGAAGCGTTTACCAAAGGCGGCGACGGCGCGGCCGCCCTGGCGCAAAAAGTTGTGGAGACCATCGAAAAGAATCCCAAGCCCAACGTGCAGCCAATTTATGCGCTGGAAGATTCGCTGGAAAACAAGATTGCGAGCGTCGCCACCAAAATCTACGGCGCGGCGGGAGTATCTCTGAGTGACAAGGCTCGCGCCAAATTGCAGCAGTTCAGTGGCTGGGGATTTAACGGGCTTCCTGTGTGCATCGCCAAGACCCAGTACTCATTCTCTGATAATCCCAAACTGCTGGGTGCGCCCACAGGATGGACGCTCAACATTACAGACGCATCGCTTTCCGCCGGGGCGGGTTTTGTTGTGGCGATCGCCGGCAACATGATGCTGATGCCCGGATTGCCGAAAGTCTCGCGCGCCGCAAGCATTGATGTGAACGCAAAAGGCGAGATCCTGGGAGTTTAGCCGCGTCAGATCCAACCCTTGGACGTGGCCGGTAATGGCGGAACCGGAGCATGAGCAGTTTCGTACTAGTTGTTAGAGGCGCTTATGTTCAGCTTTTTGCTTTGGTGCATCCTGTTGGTAATGTGCTGGCCGCTGGCCCTGCTGGCGTTAGTGCTTTATCCGTTCGTCTGGCTAGTGCTGCTGCCATTCCGGATTGTGGGCATTGCCGTGGGCGGAGTGCTGGAACTGGTGAAAGCGATTATTTTCCTGCCGGCGAGGGTATTGCGAGGACGTGTCCGCGCTTAGAGGCGAATTGATCCGGGAACTTAATAAGAAGTTTCGGTGTGCGAGACTACTTTCAAAGGCGGATTGCCCATGGCAGCGTCAATGGCCTGGCAGCTATAGGAGATCGTAAATGCTGGATTTCCTCCAGCGTTGGTATTGGTGTTGGTTAAAACGACTTGCGTCATTGCCTGCAGCATCAAGGCTCCATTGATGGATCCGGTCGCTCCTGAGTTAATGAGGAACGTGCCCGATGGAGACGATGATGATGACCGCACCATCACAATTCCGGTCCATTGCAACTTGGAGTTTATTTCAAAATCATTGGGCACTTGCAGGATACCGAACCCGGTCAGGTTGGCATTCAGTTTCAGGCTGCTGTCCGTGATAATCAGCACGGCAGGCTGAGTCAATGAGCCATAGACTTGCGTTGGGTCAAGACTTGTTGATGCAAGTTCGTAGTAATTGGTGATTGACGCCTTACGGGCAGCAATATAGTCAAGCACCGCATGGTTCTCATCCGCGACAATATTGGGAGTCTGGGATTGATAGACTGCGGAATCGCTTGAGTTCCCGGGATTACCCGCAAAAAGAGGTGGCTGATTGAGCGTCGGCAATGAAAGATCAAGGTTTGTGTAGCAACTCTGCGTCGCTGTGCTGCAGTCGCCTGTTGGTGTCGGCGTAGGTGTGGGTGTG
>JBAVUZ010000505.1:0-4175 GCA_049697035.1 Candidatus Angelobacter sp.
TTAAGTTGGTAATTGAATTCCTAGCAATCTGGATTTGCGGAGCACCAAAGGACGCCGTGCAGAGAAAGGCGAGATTCAAATTAACCATTTACCAAATGCCTTCACTTCAGCCACTTCGCCCTTGGCAGTTCCTCCTTGATTTCCACTCCACTGGTTCGGCTGCGCATCATCTGTTCTACCAACTTGATGATGCGCAAGGCGGCAGCTTCAGTGTTCACACCCCGCGAATGGATATTTGAGATCAGATTGCGGTTGGAATCGTTGTGGCCTGCGCGTGGCTGATATGCTATGTACGCGGAAAGGCTCTCTGCTGTCGCCAACCCGGGCCGTTCGCCGATCAGCAACACTACCACCTTCGGCTGAAGCAACTCGCCTACATCATTCATCACTCCAACGCGGCAATACTGGACCGCGAATGGCTGGCCCAGCGTCCATCCGCGTGATCGCGCCTTTTCCGCCAGGATCGGAAGCAACGCCGGAACCTTGGTGGAAACTGCGGTTACGGAAAGGCCGTCGCCAATCACAATCTGCAGATCGGCATTCGAGACGCAGTGCGCCGCCAGCTGACGTCGTGAATTTTCATTGAGCCGTCGACCCAGATCAGGTCGCCGCAGATATTCGTCCTTCGATGCTGCCATCGTCGAGACGCTGAAAAGTTTCCACCGTTGCACAAACTCCGCGCCCATATCCCGTTGCAACTCAAATTCAGCGCGGACGGCATCACGCGCTGCAGCGTGGTCCTGACGCAATTGGAGTTGGGTTGCGGTGCGGTATGCCGCTCCTGTGCGGTCAGCCATAACGCGAGCAGGCGTGCGCGCACGGATCTTCTGAATCAGGCCCAACCATATACTAAGACCAGAATTAGGGTCATCAGCCATGCGTCCACTAAGTGTAGTTGAGTCGACGCAATAAACGGCAAGCGAAAGGCGAGCTTCACGTGAAAGTAATTCTCTATGGCGCGACGGGCATGGTGGGCCAGGGCGTACTACGCGAATGTCTGCTTGCGGGCGACGTGGACAATGTTCTTGCGATAGGCCGTACCAGCACTGGACAACAGCACCCGAAGCTGCAGGAAATCGTACGATCGGATTTATTTGATCTCTCTCCGCTCGAAAGCCGGCTCGCAGGCTTTGATGCATGCTTTTTTTGTCTTGGCATATCAGCCGCGGGAATGAGCGAGCAGGACTATCGTCGAGTAACTTACGACCTGACGATTGCGGTGGCCAAGGTTCTTGTCCGTCTCAATCCCGCTATGACGTTTATTTACGTCTCAGGCGCGGGCACTGACAGCACCGAGCGCAGTCGCATGATGTGGGCACGGGTAAAAGGCAAAACAGAAAATGACTTGCTCAAGATGCCTTTCCGCGCCGCCTATATGTTCCGTCCGGGATACATCCAGCCGCTGCACGGCATTCGCACCAAGACCAAATGGTATGGCGCTTTGTATGCCGTGATGGGGCCGCTTTATCCGGTTTGGAAGCGGCTCTTGCCCAAATACGTGACCACCACTGAATGCGTTGGACGCGCCATGCTCAACGTTGTCCGTCACGGTGCGCCAAAACGATTCCTGGAAAACCGGGACATCAACGGGCTTTGCTCATGAACACTCGAGCATAACCCCAGCTCATGAACCTCTTGCTCACGAAGCCGCGCTCATAAACCTCGCTAATTCCTCATCGATCCTGAGCTGCTTCGCCCGAAAAGATAAATTTCTTGCGGCTCTTGACGTGACAATATAGTCACGTTACTATTTACTCACATAATAAAATATCAAGGAGATAAGAAACATGAAGATAGAAGATTTGACACTCGACGTTGAGCAGCGCATTGACATCAAGGCAGCACCGGAAAAAGTATTCGCCGCGGTGCTGGAACGGTTCGGGAAGAAGAACACGCGGCCCAATGGGGAATCACTGGAATTGCAGATAGAAGCCAAACCCGGCGGCCGCTGGTATCGCGACAGAGGTAATGGCATTGGACATCTTTGGGGCTTTGTCCAGGTCATCAAGCCTCCAAGTTTGCTGGAGCTGAGCGGCCCCATGTTTATGTCGTATCCGGCCAACAATCACATTGAAATCAAGGTTGATAAAACCGCCGGTGGCAGCCATGTTACGCTGCGGCACCGCGCGCTCGGCATGATTGATCCCGAGCACCGCAAAGGCGTGAGCGCTGGGTGGGGCCACATGCTTGCCGAACTAAAAAAGGACGCTGAGTAAAACACGTGCCCAAAATTGCTCCAGGCCCCAAGGACAAGCTGGATCCGGTGTGGAAAGCGCTGGCCGATCCGACGCGGCGATCGATTCTTGATCTGCTGCGCGACCGGCCGCTTACCACCACTGAGATTGTGGACGCGTTCCCTCACCTCACGCGTTTTGGCGTGATGAAGCACCTGGACGCGTTGCGTGAAGCCGAGCTGGTCCACACGCGGGAAGAGGGCCGGCAACGGGTGAACTCGCTGAATGTTTTTCCCATTCGCCAGATTTATGAGCGATGGGTGAGCCCCTTTCAGGAAGTATGGTCAAGCCACCTGCTGGGGATCAAGGAACTTGCCGAACAAGAAAACACTGAGACGGGCACTAAGTCAAAAAAGAAGAAAAAGAACTAACCCGCCAAACCTGCAACGTTGGCCTGCGCCTCAGCGGGCCCTTAACAACAAATCATTTTAGGAGAAGATATCATGGCAGAACTGACAGTAAAGAACGCAATTGAAGATCACCAGATTGTTTCCAGCGCGGAGTGGCTCGCCGCCCGTAAGGAGCTGCTGCGGAAAGAAAAAGAATTTACCCGGCAGCGCGACCAGATAAGCCAGATGCGGCGCGAGCTGCCGTGGGTGAAGATCGAAAAGAATTATGTTTTCGATGGGCCCGCGGGCAAGGAGACTCTGGCCGATCTTTTCGGCGGCAAGAGCCAACTTATCATCTACCACTTTATGTTCGGGCCGGGATGGGAAGAAGGCTGCCCGAGTTGCTCATTCCTGGGCGACCATTTTGAAGGCAGCCTGGTGCACCTTGCCAATCGCGACGTAAGCTTTGTCGCGGTTTCACGAGCGCCCATCGCACAGATTGAGGCCTTTAAAAAACGCATGGGCTGGCGCTTCAAGTGGGTGTCGTCTTTTGGGAATGACTTCAATTATGACTACAACGTGTCATTCACGCAGGACGACATTGCGCAGCACAAGACGTATTACAACTACCAGATTCAGGACTTCCCGCGTGAAGAAGCTCCGGGCGCCAGCGTCTTTTACAAAAACGCTGCGGGCAATCTCTTTCACACTTACTCAACGTATGGGCGTGGCCTGGATATTCTTCTTGGCGCTTACAACTTCCTCGACATGGTTCCCAAGGGTCGCGACGAAGACGGCCTGGACTTTACCATGTCATGGGTCCGCCATCATGACCGCTATCCCGAGGAAAAGGGCGCGGCGGCGCAGAAAGGAGCTGCGTCCTGCTGCGGGAATGAGAGTCGCAAATGAACCGACTAACTTGCTGCCAAACGGTAACGAGCAGAGAAACCAGGCGTCTAAACAAGGCGGCGGATGGCGAAATCCATCCGTCGCCCGCGGCGCAACGGGTTTACGTTGGCAAAGTTCTCAGTGCCCGCGCTAATTCTGGCGTTGCTTCCAAAGTGTCCTGTTTGCTTTGCCGCGTACATTGCGCTGGGGACGGGGCTCTCGCTTTCCGTGGGGACTGCCTCACTCTTACGGACATCACTGGTGAGCTTGTGCGCGGCTGCGCTGGTCTGGGCGCTCTACAGCACTCTCCGCAACAAGACTTTGGGCCGCATATTTTCTAGCACTCGCCTCTACTAACACCTATCAGGGCGTCGCCGGGACGCCCTTTTTTCCTGTAAAACACTACATTTGCGCTGAGTGACTTACGTGTCATCCACTGCCCGGCTGCGCATTTTAAGTTCAAGCTCCTGAGGGGACGAATGTATACTAATCAATAAATAAAGGCATATTGGCACGCCCGCCTGTTCTTAGAGGTATCAGCCAGTGAAGTCCCTTCCCTTTGCTTTTTCGTTTCGATTGATCCTGCTTTGCTCGGTCGCCCTGCAGGCGCAAACCAGTGGAAACCAGCAACAACAGCAGCCAGAGAACCCAAAGCTTCTTCAACGTCCTTCCAGCCCTGTAACGACGGACCGTCCGGCTGAAAAGGCGGCAAGTCCGCAGCAAA
>JBAVUZ010000506.1:0-2448 GCA_049697035.1 Candidatus Angelobacter sp.
GCAGTGTACGGCATGAGCTGCATCAGCCCCATGGCGCCCTTGCTTGAAACCGCGCGCGGATTAAAGTTTGATTCCACCTTCACCACGGCGCGTACCAGGTTCGGATCCACGCCATGCCGCTCCGCCGCTGCATCAATCGCCTTATCGACGGTGACTGAGTCTACGGGACGCGTCTCGGTCAGATTTGCTGACTTGAGATCGACCGGACGGGCATGTTTCAGCGCGCGGCTGTCACTGCTGCTGAAGGGCACCGCAACCATGTCATTCACTTCGCGAGCGGCGCTCCGGGCAGCTTTCATGGTGGCAGAAGTCGCCAGAGGAACAGCTACCCAGCGGTGTTCCTTGTTGCTCCAGTAAACCAGGCCGCTGTAGCGTGAAGGCATGGCTGCTGCTGAGGAAGCGGAAGCTGGCTGCGCAGCAGTTACTGGCGCTGTCTGCTGGACTTTCTGGTTTTGAGGAACAACGGTTTGAGGAGCGGTGGTCTGCGGAGCGGATTGAGGCTTCGCCTCGTCGCTGGCGACCCAGACGGTGTGGCCATAAGCATCGTGTGTTGCAACGATGTTCTGGGCTCGGGCTGGGCTGCCAGTTACCATCGACGCGGCGCCGATCAGGATGGTAAATAGGTGCTTTTTCATCGGGTTACACTCTAGATATCAGCTTCCGGCGGCTTCCGCCACCTCACTGAAGACCAAACACCTTTTATCCAACCTGACACTTGAGAATACGACCAGAGGATGCCGATTATAGGACGGCGGCCAGCCTGAAACAATCAGCTAAAAGCAGACGAATCTAAGGGGTGAACAGGTAGGAAATACCGGTAAAAGCCTTAAATCACCGGCAAGATCGCATCTTTTCGGCAGGGTGGGACGAACTGCATTTACAAAACTTAAGTAATTGGCCTGCAAGGATATGGGAGACCGCCATTCTTGAAAATATGGCAAACAACAAACGAGTAAGAATGGTCTTTTACGCACTGGCGATCTTGGAGATGATCCTGCTTTCCGCGTTCTACTCCTGGGGACGGGTGATTCACTAGCCATCGACCGGTTTGATGGGACTGCGCGGCTGGCGCTCCGCATCAAACTGGCATGGCCTCGCCACGCAAACGCAAATCTGCCGACGTTGGATCGGCCGCTGTTCCCGCTGAACAGCTTACCCACGCTTTTCCCAAACTCAATCTGCCGATTCAGCCGCCCTACCCTCCGGCGGAAGCTAAATCGGTTGCAGCACTGCCCCACGAATCCGGCTGGCTCTATGAACCCAAATGGGATGGATTCCGCTGTCTGGCTTTTCGCCAGGGCGATGAAGTTGTTTTGCAGTCCAAGGCCGGTCAGCCTCTGGGACGCTACTTTCCTGAAATTGTTGCCGCTCTGCTCGCCTTGCCCGCGCCCAAGTTCGTGCTGGATGGAGAAATCGTGATCCGCAGCGGGGCAGGTCTGGACTTTGACGCGCTGTTGCAGCGCATACACCCCGCCGCCAGCCGCATCCAGCGGCTTGCGCAGGAAACGCCTTCGACTTACATGGTGTTTGATGTTCTTGTCGACGAGAAAGGCCGATCGTTGGCAAGCAAGCCGCTCTCCGCGCGACGCATGGCGTTGCAGGAATTCGCGGCAGCCAATATCGGCGATAAGCTTGATAGCAGGTCTAGCAAGAAGGCAGGTCCACAAACAAGTGTGAACAGTGACCAGCGCATTACGCTTTCTCCTGCCAGCACTGACTTTGCCACGGCGGAAAAGTGGATGCGTGAAGGAGCAGCCAGCGGTTGGGACGGCGTGGTGGCAAAGCGCCTGGATTGCGAATACATGTCTGGCGAGCGAACGGGCATGGTCAAGATCAAGCGCATCCGCACCGCGGATTGCGTTGTCGGCGGCTTTCGCTGGGCAAGAGGAAAGAACTCAGAAGGCAAAGCCTCACAATCGGAATCCGCAACTTCCAGATCCACAACTTCAAAGGCAGCAGATTCCAGGAAGCGACCCACCGAAGAAGTGGGCTCTCTGCTGCTGGGTCTTTACAACAAGAATGGCGAACTGGATCACATTGGATTCAGTTCAAGCTTTACCCGCGAAGAACGCAAAAAGCTGAAATCGATTCTTAAACAGTTTATGGGCGGCGAAGGTTTTTCCGGCAAGGCTCCGGGCGGTCCCAGCCGCTGGACACGCGATGCGCGTGATACAGAGTGGTTTCCGCTCAAGCCCAAGCTGGTGGGTGAGTTTCAATATGACCATTTTTCCGGCGGGCGCTTTCGCCACGGGACAAAGTTTCTGCGGTGGCGTCCGGAAAAGAAGCCAGAACAGTGCACCATGGAGCAAATCCAGCCCGCCAAAAAGACGGCTTAGCGGTGACCGGCAGGGCGGCTATTTTCCAGCACTCATAGTAGAATTCGCCTTCATGAGTTCAGGCTACATTCCAGCGCCTCCGCCATCTCCGGTGTCATTGCCAGAAAGCTGG
>JBAVUZ010000507.1:0-14044 GCA_049697035.1 Candidatus Angelobacter sp.
GGGCTACTCCGATCCTGATAGTACTCTCCACTAGATTACAGGCTTCTGCCGCGAGTTTCGGAATATTGTTGGAACCTCCCCAAATGACTAGCCTGCAATCCCTTATTGACTCTGATCCGGCTCCGTAGCAGCATGGTGCTCGAAATTTAGAGTTCGCGTGAGGAGGTACTTATGGGAAAGAAGCTGCTGGCGGGTGTACTAGGAGGCTTGGCCTTCTTCTTCTGGTCGTACGTGGCGCATGACGTATTGCCGCTGGGCAAAGCCGGAATAAAGGAAATCCCCAATGAACAAGCGGTCCTTGGTTCCATGAAGGACAATATGCCGGAAGAAGGGCTGTATTTACTGCCCGGCCTTGGCCTTCCAGAGAATGCCACTCGTGCGCAACAGGCCGCCGCCATGGAAGCGCGCATGCACAAGGTTGAAACCGGGCCTTCAGGCCTGCTGGCGTATCATCCGGCATTCAAGTTCTCTTTTGGGAAAGCGTTGGGGGTTGAGCTTGGGACCAACATCCTGCAAGTGCTCCTGGCCGTCATTCTGCTTGGCCAGACCAGTCTGGTCAGCTTTGCTGCGCGCTGGCGCTTTATTACCTTAGCCGGCATCCTCGCTGCCATCAGCACCAACATTTCTTACTGGAACTGGTATGGCTTTCCCGGAAATTACACCCTGGCTTACGTCTCCACGGTGGCCATGGGGTTCGTGTTTGCTGGTCTGGTTGCGGCGGCAATCGTAAAACCGGGAGCGGCAGCCACCACAACGGCGAAGGCGGCGCGAGCGTAAAATTTAATCGCAGACGTTTAGCAGCAGGCATTTAGAGTCAAACCAGAGGCAGCCATCATGCCAATGCAATATGAATACACGGCAATTCCTGAAGCGCAGATACCGCGCGCCGCAGATCCGGTCTTTCAGCATCTGCTCGATACGTACGCCAGCGAGACAAATAAAGTCGTAAGCCTGTGGCGCCAGTTCGGACCGGAAAACATGGGATTTAGACCGGCAGATAGATCGTCCACGGTGCTGGAGGTCATGAAGCACCAGTTGCTTTCTGAGCGACGCTTCTTTGCGGAATTCATCGGCCTTGGCGGCGAGCCGGAAGCGGCCGCGCTGCTGCCGCAAGAGCTCACTCCTGAAGGCTTTTGGCGACGCAATCAGGAGCTATGCGCGCCTCGGCTGGCGCGGATGGCCGATCGCGATCAGAAATGGTGGCTGGAAGTTGTGCCGTTCTTTGACGTTCAGCGGGAGCGCATCTGGGTTTTCTGGCGGCGCGTTTTGCACACCACGCATCACCGCACCCAGCTCAGCGTCTATCTGCGGCTTCTGGGCAAGCCAGTGCCTTCAAGTTATGGCCCAACAGCGGATGTTACATGGAAAGGCGCGGACCCAACGCGTAGCGTGGAGGCGGCAGGCAGGAAATAGGCCTTTAGCGGGCCATGGCATTGTCAGCCAGCAGCACCACAATCGATGTGAGAAACACAGCGACAAAAACCATTGCGTCCAAGAATGATTTCTTACGTAATGTCTCCATAAGGCCACCCGCCGAAAATTAGCAGCTACGCAATGTTCGATGCGTCAAGAGGGCATTCTGGTCCACCTATCCTCTAATTTTTTGAGCGGAATTCCCAAATTTGAACTTAGAGTCGGCGTGCCCCTGTGGCGCAACGTCCTTAGCTGGCGTTCGCCGGCCCCGGTCTTTCCGATCAGTGTTATCAGTGTGAATCAGCGTTAAGACTCTTCTTTTCTTCTGTAGCGATTGAATTGATGATCGCCCACCCGGCGGCAGCTCATCCATCGCCACCACGGAGCAGTCTCCTTGGTGAAGCCGGGAAACATAAACGTTGTCGGCCGCACATTGAGCTGAGTGCCCGTCCCCGCCGGTGTTATGTCCTGTTCCGGCGGAACAAGCAACCCGATCTCAACCGGTGAAACCGTGACAAACTTCTCGTCAATCAGTCTGGCACGCGCCATGCTGCCATAAAGGGTCGGGCCGCCTTCGCAAAGTAGATGCTCAATGCCCATCTCATTCCGCAACATGCGCATCGCCGCCGGCAAATCGATGGTTTTATCCTGGCCGGCGATGATCAGGCGTTCCTGATCAATCCGTCCTTGCAGCCGGGCGGCTCCCGTCTTCGTGGTAAGAACCATCGCGTCCATCTGGTCGCCGTCAAATACTCGATAAGCGCGCGGATCAACGCCGCCGGAGGCCGTAACAAAAATCACCTTTTCGCGCTTGCGGCCAAGCTTGCTGCGCAGGTCGCGCAGAGATTCGTCTTCAATGCGATAAACAGGACCGCGGCCTTCGTTCAGCTTCGGCGCGCTCAGGGTCTCTTCCACCAGCGTATGCAGGCCGGTGATGATGGCGTCAGCGTGGGCGCGCAGCAGGTCCATCAGCCAGCGGTCTTCCGCCGACTGCGATATATCTGACCCGGCGGCGTGCGGTCCTTTGAACGAAGCTACGCCATCAATCGACTGGACAAAGTTGGCGTAAGTCCACGGGCGCTCAGGATGCGCGGGAGGGAAGCCCAGCTTGCCATATGGAGCAAAGCCGGGGTGGTCGATAACCGAGGTTTCAGCGTCGTCAAATAAGATCTGAAAGTTACGCACGTCTGAAATGCTACCTGCAACACCGCTAGGCGCGCCACCGCACAAACGCAGTTCAGAATTCCGCTAATTGTCTTTTTGGGAGAACGTATGCAGATGCGCCAGAAAAGCCTGCTGAACGCGGCTCAGGTAGCGGCCCTTGAGCGTGACAACACCAATGGTGCGTGAAGCGCGATCATCCGCCACAGCGACGTAGGAGCAATCAGGCCGCTGCTCCACCGCCATCTCAGGAACTATAGAAATGCCCAGGCCGGCGCCCACCATGGCCAAAATGCTGCTGAACTGGCCGCTTTCAAAAACAACTTTCGGCACCACGCGCGCGCGCTTGCAGACCTCAATTGCGGTATCGCGAAAACAATGGTCTTCACGCAGCAGAAGAAATGGCTGATCGCGCAATTCCTTGAGCATGATTTTGCGCTTTTTTGCCAGCCGGTGCGCTCGCGGCATAATGGCAAACAGCCGCTCGGTGCGCAGGTTGAAAGTTTCCAGGTCATGGCCTCGCAAAGGCATGGCCAGGATGGCAAGGTCAATCTGGCCGGCGCGCAGCCGGTCCATCAAGCGCGCGGTAACATCTTCCGCCACGTTGATCGAAGCCTGGGGATACTTCCGGGAAAACAGCGCCAGCGGCAATGGCAGAAAATATGGGGCAATGGTGGGAATCACGCCAATGCTCACGGGTCCCGCAACCGCCGATTGCCTTTCCGCCACTTCGTCCTTGGCGGCCTTGAGCTCGCCCAAAATGGCGCGGGCCCGGGGAAGAAACACCTGCCCAAATCCTGTCAACCGGACGGTGCGGCCCAGGCGGTCAAACAGGCGAACCCCGAGTTCTTCCTCCAGCTTCATGATCTGCTGCGACAATGAAGGCTGCGCGACTTGTTCTCTTTCGGCGGCGCGCGTGAAACTTCCGGTTTCAGAAACGGCGCAGAAATATCGTAGCTGGTGTACTTCCATAGTCAGTGCCTATTGAACTTAGCCCAATTATATATTGGACTTATGGCAAATTCAGCACTATTTTAAGCGCCATCAGTAGCACGCCCTGCCACAGGCTCTGGCTGGGGGCGCGGGTTGCCACTTGTCACAAGAGATATGGGCCATCGGTGGAATCATGTCAGTGATGAGCGTTCAGGAATCATTTCTCAACATGGCTCTTGCGGCCGGAAAGCACATTACCGTCCAGTTGCTGAACGGCGCGCAGGTTTCAGGAAACGTGCGTTCGTTTGATAAGTATTCCATTGTGCTTGAAACCAAAACGCAGGAACAGCTCATCTTCAAGCACTCGGTTTCCGCCTTGCTGGTCTGCTGCAAAAACAAACACTGCACTGAAACGTGCCAGAGCGGGTCACGCGTCCGCAAAGCCGATTAAGATTTCGCTTCTGCCACAAAAGCCACGATGCCGTTCTGCCCTCCGTGTTGATCGAAGCAAACTTACGAACGATTATTTTCCCGCGTGTGCGGCAGAGGCATGGGAGGATCCCAATTCCACGTTCAGCCAGCGGTCCACCAGTTTCTGCAGGCAGGCCTGGCCGCAAAGATGTTTAGCCGTAGAGTCATGCGCCAGCATGTTTTCCCAGGGATAAATCTTTAGCATCGGCCGTTCCGGCGCCTCAGCATGAGGGCTAAACGGCTCGCTCCATGCGAGCCACCAGTGATCTACCGTGCTTTTTTGCTTGCCGCAGATATCGCAATTAAAAGTCTCGGTCCAGGTCAACGGAGGCACCCCATCCTTAGGTTGGACTTTCCTCATGAAGGTAGCCTACCTCAGCGGAAGGGCGCAACAAGGCATTTTTTCAGCTGAGAAATTCGTCAAAATTCCCATATTTCATAGATGTGGAGGCGTGAGTCTCTCTTTTGCACAGCCCATCCACAGGAGTTCCACAAACTTTTTGTGATTCGTTCATCTTCCGGCAACAATCGTGGGCTAGGATTGAGCAGCAAATTAGCGGGAAGAAACCATTTCTAGGTTGCATTTACACCATTGACGACTATTATGGGTGCCCTGGATTCCCGGGTCCCGCCACGCTGAACGTCCCTCACAGGAGAGAGAGAATCATGTCACGCTTTTGGAGTTCAATTCAACGGCTGCTCACGGTAGCGCTGTTCGCCGCAACCTGCGGTGCCCTGCTCTACGCCCAGTCCACTACTGATGGCGCCATCGGTGGAACGGTTTACGACACTAACGGCGCTGTGGTCGCAAACGCGAAGATCGTTGTGCGCAACAACGGCACAAACGCCGAAACAACGATCACAACGGATGGCTCGGGATTCTTCCGCGCCAACAAACTGCAGCCTGGCAGCTATACGGTCGCAGTTACCCAGCAGGGTTTTGCACCGTTCAAGGCGGAGCAGGTGATTGTGCAGGTGGGTAGCGTAACTGACCTCTCGCCCCGGCTGGCAGTCGGCAGCAGCACGGAGACGGTCGAGGTGAATGCCGAAGCGCCGCAGATCAATACCACCTCCGCGGAATTTGCTCCCACGTTTAATCAGACGGCGATCGCAAATCTGCCAATCAACGGCGGCCGCTGGTCGAGCTTTGCCATCCTGACGCCTGGCGTGGTCAGCGACTCAAGCGGTTTCGGTCTGCTGAGTTTTCGCGGGATCAGCACGCTGCTGAACAACAATACCGTTGACGGCGCCGACAATAACCAGGCTTTCTTTTCTGAAGAGCGCGGTCGCACCCGGGCCGGCTATTCCACTCCGCAGCTGGCTGTTGAAGAATTCCAGGTCAACACTTCGAACTACTCATCTGAATATGGTCGTTCCGCCGGCGGCGTGATCAATACCGTTACCAAGAGCGGTACCAATGCTATGCATGGCGAGGTTGACTTGTTTGATCGTGACAACTCCTGGGGAGCTACCAATGAGTTCACCAAGATCGCCGTCCAGCCGACGCCAGGCGCAGCTTTTGTCCAGCAACCCTTCAAGCCGACCGACTGGCGCAAGCGCGTAGCTGGGCAGATTGGCGGACCGGCAATCAAGGACAAGGTGTTCTATTCGCTGACCTTTGACTGGTATGATCGTAATTTTCCCGGTACTGCTGTAGCCAGCAATCCAACGAATTTTTTTGACACTGACATCACTCATCCAACGGTGCTCACGGCCGTCAAGACGCTTGCAACTAATCTGGGCGTAACGCAAGCACAGGCTTTGCAGGACTACAAGGACGGTCTCACGGGCTTAAACACGATGCTTGGCCCGGTAAACCGAGACGGCGAGCAATACATTATCTATCCGAAGATTGACTGGCAGATTGGCCAGAAGAACCGCGCATCTTTCGCTTTCAACCGTATGCGCTGGGCTTCCCCCGGCGGGATCCAGACTCAGGCCACAAACACGTTCGGCATTGCCAGTTTCGGCAACGACTTTGTGAAGGACACCTGGGGTATCGCGAAGCTGGACACGATGATCACCAACACCATGACCAATGAGTTGCGCTTTCAATATGGTCGTGATTTCGAATATGAAAACAATCAGCCGCCCACGCCCTATGAGCAGAATAACCTGCTGAACACATCCACCTTTACGAACCCCTTAGGGCTGCCGCCGCAGGTTTCCATTACCAACGGATTCACATTTGGCACGCCAAATTTCCTGCTGCGTCCGAATTTCCCGGATGAGAGGCGCACACAGATTGCCGACACCGTCAACTGGTCGCATGGTAAACACAACGTGAAGTTCGGCATGGATTTCAGTCACGTCAACGATCTTTCACAGAATCTATTCCAGCAGTTCGGCCAGTTCACCTATGGCGACCTCGCTTCTTATTTTACTGACCTGAATCGGACCAACGGTTGTGCGGGTAAGCCGTGCTATCAAACCTTCAGTCAGGCTTTCGGCCCCCTTGGTTTCGAGTTCAACACTAACGACTACTCATTCTTTGCCCAGGATGACTGGAAAATCCTGCCGCGCCTCAGCTTGTCGATTGGCTTGCGTTGGGAATATGAACAACTGCCAGATCCGTTCAGCAACCTGGTGAACTCGAAGGTACCCCAGACCGCTTCAATGCCTTCAGACAAGAATAACTTTGGACCACGGGTAGGGTTTGCTTTTGACGTCTTTGGCACAGGCAAGACTGTTGTCCGCGGTGGCTACGGTCTCTACTACGGGCGCGTGATCAATTCCACAATCTTCAACGCGCTTGCCAACACTGGCGCGCCGGGCAGCCAAATATCCTTTACCATGAATCCAACGAGCTCTGTTTCCGGTCCGTGCGCTCCAGCTTTCCCGCGCGTTCTGTCGGCGCCGCCGAGTTGTCCGGGCGCAGCTCCCAACGTCGTGTACTTTGATCCGAATTTCCAATTACCGCAAATCCGCCAGTCGGACCTGACGCTGGAACAGGACATTGGATGGGGCACCGTGATTTCTGCCAGTTATCTGGGCAGCTTTGGCCGTCAGTTGCCGGATTTCGTTGATCAGAACCTCAATGCGCCGACCTCCACCCTCACCTACCGCATTCTGAACGGCGGTCCGCTTGGCGCTGCGGGTACATTCACAACGCCGCGCTTTACCGGTCCTCGTCTCAATCCGTCGTTGGGCGCCAAAACCGACATCTTCAGCGGCGTCATCAGCAACTACCAGGCCCTGGCTTTTCAAGTGAACCATCGCATGAGCCACCATGTTCAGTTTTCCGCTAACTACACGTGGTCACATGCTCTGGACAATGGTGTGAACGGCCAAACGTTCACCGCTACTAACTCATTGCTGAATCCCTTCAGCCTCAACAATGATTATGGCAACTCCATCTACAACATTCCAAACCGTTTTGTACTGACAGCGGTGGTAACTTCACCTTGGCAGTTCACCGGTTGGGCAAAATACCTGATGAATGACTGGTCGTTCTCCCCCGTTTACCAGATCCAGAACGGTAACGCGTACTCTGCACTCGTCAGCGGCAATGCGCCCAGCTCAACAGTCAGCGGTATCAACGGCTCGGGAGGAACGAATCGAATCGATATCGGCCGTAATACTTTCCAGCAGCCAATTAACTGGATTGGCGATATACGTCTCTCCAAGGGCTTTAAAGTGACCGAGAAATATAGCGTCGAGCTGCTTGGCGATTTCTTCAATATCGCCAATAAGCAAAATGTGACTGGCGTGAATACCAACGCGTATTCCGTCGCCACCGGCACCGTGGCAACCCCCAATGGAAACGTTGTTTGCAGCGCGGCGGCCCCGTGCCTCAACTTCAACGTTGATAAAAACTTCAATCCACTGTTTGGTTCAATCACCAGCACCAATAGCAATTTCATCTATTCGCCCCGGCAGGTCCAGATCGGAGCGAAGATTAAGTTCTAACCTGCTGCTAAGCTAACCTCAATCCGCGGCAGCTTCGGCTGCCGCATTTTTTCATCCACTATATGCCGGCTAGCTGAAGCTGAATTCTTAATTGCACCTGAGGTTTTGTGAAAAAAATCATCGCTATTGTCCTGCTGGCGCTCCTTCCTGCCCAACTTCTTGCCTGGGGTCCCAAAGGCCACGCTATTGTTGCGGACATTGCGGCATCGCGCCTCACCCCTGCCGCCAGACAGAACTTACAGCTGCTTCTCGGCGCTGACTCGCTGGCCTCTATCGCAAGCTGGGCCGATTCGGTGAGGAAGGAGCGCGACGAAAGCTACGATTGGCACTTTGTCGATATCCCCACGGATGCTTCTAGCTTTTCAGAAGATCGCGACTGCTTCCGCCCACAGGATAAACATAAGGACGCACTCACTGACCATCACAATTGCGTTGTGAACCGGATTGAGATGTTTCAAAAAATTCTGGGCGACGAAAAAGCTTCCCGGTCGAGCCGGCTTGAGGCCCTTAAATGGCTCGTCCACTTTGTGGGCGACCTGCATCAGCCATTGCATGCCATTGACGAAGCTCACGGCGGCAATGACATTAAGCTCGCGGTCTTCGGCTCGCCCAAGTGCGGCGACTATGACTGCAATCTCCATTGGGCCTGGGACACGCTGCTGCTGGAACACACCGGCTATACAGACGAGGAATATGTCGCGCGGCTGAACACGTTGATTGCGCAAAAACATCTGGAGAACCAGGCAGTCGGAACGCCGGTGGACTGGGCCAATGAATCGCATCTCCAGGCCAGGCACATCATGGAAACAAAGCCGGCCGCCATTGACGACGCTTACTACCAAGCAAACATCGAACTTGTGAATCAAAAGCTGGCGCTGGCCGGTCTTCGATTGGCGACGTTGCTCAATAACACGCTGGGCAAAGCGCCTGCCGCAAAAGTCAACAGCCTTTCGCAACCTGCGGGCAGGGAACGCTAATTTGAAAAGCGGTTGCTCACGTATGTCTCATAAAGTCCGCAGAAGTTTGTATGTGATCAGCGTCTGCGTCACGTTGCTGTCTCTCGCTGCCACTGCTCAACAAAAGAAGCATGTTCCGGCAGCCGAAGAGTTGCCGACCGGCATGAGCATCACGCCGCTGGCGGCGCGCGGATCAACGCTGCAGCCTCTGAATCCCGGCCTGCCCGATCTTCCTGACTTCACCGTGGACCATCCGATCTCAACCGCCGTGAGTCCAGACGGCAACACGCTGTTAATACTGACCAGCGGCTTCAACCGCAACAATGACACAAAGGGCAAGGCGATTCCGGCGCAGACGAGCGAATATATTTTTGTTTTCGATATTCAGCAAGCAAAGCCGGTGCAACGGCAGGCGTTGCGCATTCCTAACGCCTATGTAGGGCTGGCGTGGGCCCCCAATGGTTCACATTTTTATGCGGGCGGCGGCAAAGACGACAATGTGCATATCTTCTCGCAGGAAGGCGGCCAATGGAGCGAGACGGAAAAACCAATAGCGCTCGGCCACAAAACAGGTCTGGGGCGCTCTGATCGCTCCGAAACGAAAGTGACGCCGCTGGATCCCATGGTTGCAGGCGTCGCCGTGAGTCCAGACGGCAAGCGCCTGCTTGTCGCCAATCATCAAAATGATTCCGTCTCGGTCATCGACCTGGAAACGCAACAGGTGGCCGCCGAGCTTGACCTTCGTCCGGGGAAAATCGAACCAACACAAAAAGGCGTGGCCGGAGGCGAGTATCCATTCGGAGTCGTTTTTGCCAGCGACAACAAAGCTTACGTCTCCAGCCTGCGCGATCGGGAGATTGTTGTTTTAACGCTAAATCCAACGCTCGCCGTCACCGGGAGAATTAAAACACACGGCCAGCCGGGAAAGCTGATCGTGAATCGCTCGGGCACGCTGCTGTTTGCGGCAGCCGACAACAGCGATTCTGTTGTCATCATCGATACGATCAAAGACAAGATCGCAGCGGAAATCAAAACCACGGCTCCTGCCGGTCTCTTTGCGAACCGTGCCGGCTTCAAGGGCAGCAATCCCAACAGCCTGGCACTGTCCCCTGATGAAAAGACGCTCTATGTAACCAATGGCGGCACAAACTCCGTGGCTGTGATTACTTTAGATAAAGATCTCGATGACAGCCGCGTTGTCGGGCTGATTCCTACCGCCTGGTATCCAACTTCGGTGAGCGTGAGCAGGAGCGGAGCGATGCTTTACGTTGCCAATGGCAAATCCATGCCGGGACCGAATCCGAAAGCGTGTCGCAAAACATTTACCACTGTTCCCAACAACAGTCCGTGTGCCGCCGCCGGACAATATATTCTGCAACTGGAGAAAGGCGGCTTTGCAACGGTCCCGCGACCTGACGCGGCGGAGTTGCGCGAACTTACGCAGCAGGCGGCCCGCAACAATCACTTCACCGCGCCAGCCGAAAGCCTCCAAAGCCGCAAGCTTTTCGTGTTCCTGCGCCAGCACGTTAAGCACGTGATTTACATCGTGAAAGAGAACCGCTCTTACGACCAGGTCCTGGGCGATCTGGAAAAAGGAAACGGCGATCCTTCACTCACGCTGTTTCCTGAGGCCATGACGCCGAACCATCACGAACTGGCGCGGCGCTTTGTTACGCTCGACAACTTTTA
Source organism: Candidatus Angelobacter sp. (assembly GCA_049697035.1). Lineage (GTDB taxonomy): Bacteria > Acidobacteriota > Terriglobia > Terriglobales > Acidobacteriaceae > Angelobacter. The sequence continues at coordinate 10,533 of JBAVUZ010000507.1, forward strand.
TGACAGCGGCGAGGTCAGCGGCGTGGGCTGGAACTGGAGCACGGCCGCGCGTACCACTGACGAAGTGGAACGCACCATCCCGATCAACTATGCCTTTCGCGGAATGCCGTATGAAGTCGAGGGAATGAATCGCAACATCAACGTTGGCATGGATTCGCCGCACGACCGCAACACGGAAAAGCTTGATGACGCTGAGAATCAATTGCCGGGACATTCCGATGTGGCGGCGCCCGACGGGCCTGAAGATGAGAGCGGCGCAGGCTACCTCTGGGACGGAGCTTTACGCTCCGGGCTCACGGTTCGCAATTATGGCTTCTTTATTGACCTGAGCCACTATAACCACATTCCGGGAGATGATCCGCCAATTCCGTTGCTGCGCGATCCCGCCGCCAGCGGCATGCGTGTGGCCACAGCCACCAAGGCAAACCTGCAACAAGTAACGGATCCGTATTTTCGAGGATTCGATCAGCGCTTTCCGGACTACTGGCGCTATAAAGAGTGGGAGCGTGAGTTCGATGGCTATGTCGCCAACAATAACCTGCCGAGCCTGGAACTTGTACGGCTTCCGCACGACCATCTTGGTTTGTTCGATGAAGCAGTGGATGGCGTCAATACGGTTGAAACGGAGATTGCCGACAACGATTACGCCGTGGGCTTGCTGGTGGAAAAAGTTGCGCAGAGCAAGTACGGCAAAGACACGCTGATTTTTGTGATTGAAGATGACGCGCAGAACGGCCCTGACCATGTGGACGCGCACCGAAGTCTGGCGTTGATTGCAGGGCCCTGTATGAAACAGCGCACTCTTATTTCAAAACGCTTCAATACCGTTACGCTGCTGCGGACGATGGAAGAAGTATTGGGCATCAAGCCGCTGGGACTGAATGACGCATTGCAGCCGCCGATGTCCGAGGTGTTTTCCACGCAGCAAGCTACATGGAGCTACAAAGCGCGAGTGCCTGCAATCCTGCGATCGACGAAACTTCCGCTGCCCTCTGCCACAGCTGAAGATGGGCACGGCCCAATTGAAAGCAGCCATGATGCCGCTTACTGGGCCGGCAAAACAAGGGATTTCGATTTCACCACTGAAGACAAGCTTGATTCGGAAAGATTCAACATGGTGCTGTGGAAAGGGCTCAAGGGAGAATCGCAACCGTATCCCTCTGAGCGCGATGGCCTTGACTTGAGCAAACACCGGGAAAAGCTTCTGCGCGATCTCAGGAAAAGCAAGAATCGATAAGCATCGCTAGCGGCGAATACGTTATCATTACCCAAACGACAAGTGGCAGCTGCAATCACCGCGACGGACGATTGCGCGGTTCTGTATCCAGCGCGCACCCGCTATCAGAACAGATGTCAGCTTTCCGCTTCCAGGTCCAATATGCCGGTTACAAATACGGCGCAATCATAATTAAGGATTTTTGAAATTTTCTTATGAGTAGCTCGATGCCTCCGCAGCATGATCTCAGTTCGCTGCGCATTGACGACCGTTCCCGCCGCGGCTCCAAGACCGGCAAGCGGCTGGGATTGTTCGCCGCCGCCGTGGGCGCACTTTTGTTGCTGGGAAGCCTGCTTTTGGCGTTCCGGTCGCAAAAGCCCGTGGTTGAAGTGGCGACAGCCCGGCCTGCAACTGGAGCCAAAGCTGAAGCGCTTCTCAATGCCAGCGGCTACATTACGCCCCGGCGTCGCGCCACCGTTGCCGCCAAAGTCACCGGACGTGTGGAACAGATTTATGCGGAAGAAGGTTTGCACGTGAAATCCGGCCAGGTGCTGGCCACACTGGATTGTTCGCAGCCGAATGCCGCGCTAACGTCCGCCAAATCAGATCGAGACGCCACCGCGGCTGCGCTGGCTGATCTTGAGGTGCAGTCCGCCAATGCGGACCGTGAAGCTGTGCGCGCGCAGGGCTTGCACACCGCCGGAGTCATCAGCCCGCAGGCGCTCGACGCGGCCAAAACTACGGCGGAAAGTTTGCACTCCAAGATCGCGCTGACCAAAGAGCAGGTACGCGCCGCGGATTCGCGCATCGGCGTGGCCAAAGAGGATGCGGACAACTGCATTGTGCGCGCGCCATTTGACGGCATTGTGGTTTCAAAAGATGCGCAGCGCGGTGAGGTGGTGTCACCGATCTCAGCAGGTGGAGGATTCACGCGCACCGGCATCGCGACGCTGGTGGACATGAAATCGCTTGAGATTGAAGTGGACGTGAACGAATCGTACATTGCGCGCGTGCAGCAAGGCCAGCGCGTAAGCGCCACGCTGGATGCTTATCCTGATCGAGAACTTCCCGCCAGCGTCCGAACGGTAATTCCAACGGCAGACCGGCAGAAAGCCACGGTGAAAGTGCGCATCGCGTTTGACAAACTCGACGACACGATTCTGCCTGACATGGGCGTGAAGGTGGCGTTCTTGAGCGCTGCTCCTCCGCCGGGAAAAAATGCAGGCAATGAGGCGCGGGCGTTGGTGCCCAAGTCCGCTGTGCGCAACGACGGCGGAAAGCAGATTGTCTATCTTGTCCGCGACCAGAAATTGGAGCGCCGCGCGGTGAGTCTGGGCGCGGAGCGAGGCAGCGACGTAGAGATCCTGGCCGGACTTGTGCCGGGTGACAAATTAGTGGTGGGCGGCGTGGACAAATTGCATGAAGGGCAAGCGGTGGAAGTGAAACAATAGGAAGCAGCAGGAGGGGATTTCCATGGTGCGTGTTGACGGAAGCGGCAGCTCAAACAGCCTGATTAGTGCGCGCGGTCTGAGCAAGACTTATTCCCGCGGCGGCGAGCAGATACAAGTGCTGCAAGCCTTGAACCTTGACGTTGATGCCGGCGAATTTATTGCGTTCATGGGCCCCAGCGGCTCCGGTAAGACCACGCTTCTCAACCTGTTGGGCGGCCTGGATGTGCCTTCGGCAGGCAGCATCACGGTTGCAGGGGACGAGATCACGCACATGTCGCGCAGCCGGCTGACGCAATGGCGCGCGCGCCACGTGGGATTTGTTTTCCAGATGTATAACCTCATTCCCGTGCTCACCGCTTTTCAAAATGTGGAGCTGCCTCTGCTGTTGACCAGCCTTTCAAAGGCGCAACGCCGCCAGCATGTGGAAACTGCACTGGGCGTAGTGGGACTGAGTGACCGCATCCACCACTATCCGCGGCAGCTTTCCGGCGGACAGGAGCAGCGCGTTACCATTGCGCGCGCCATTGTTTCCGATCCCACGTTCCTGCTTTGCGACGAGCCCACGGGCGACCTTGACCGCAAGAGCGCGGACGAGATCATGGAATTGATTCTTCGGCTGGTAAAGGAATACAAGAAGACCGTCTTGATGGTGACTCACGACCCAGTTGTTGCGGCGCGGGCTGACGTGACGCTGCACCTGGAAAAAGGCGTGCTGGTGGAAGCCGATCGGCTGCAGACGGTTTCCAGCGGGGGTGCGCGATGAAATTTCTTGGTTTGATTCGCGCTAATTTATTTCGCAAAAAGATACGGTTCATCCTGACCATTGGATCGTTCGCGGTAGCGCT
>JBAVUZ010000508.1:0-13765 GCA_049697035.1 Candidatus Angelobacter sp.
GCACGGATGCAATCATCGACAAAAATAAGTTCAGCAGAATATACGGATAGGGATCAAAGTGGTCTCGGAGCAGCGCCGTCGAATTCAGGATGACCCAAACGGTAAGGATGACGCCGAAGATGATGATAAAAGTCCAGGAACCGCCGAAAGAGGCTACTTTGTCCGCAATGCGCTGGCCAAAAGTCAGCATCTCTTCTTCTTCCAGGTTGGGGTTGCGGGAAACCTGTGTCCGCAGAAGCTCGTCTGTGGCGCGCAGCCGGCGTCCCACGGCGGTGAGCAGGTCCATGGCTGCGTGCGGATGCTTATCGATGAACTCCAGCAGCCGGTCACGGTGCATGACCAGCATTTCAGTCGGTTCGCTGGCCACTGCCGTGCCTGTGCGCGCGCCGCCATCCAGGAATGAAAGTTCGCCGATCACGTCGCCCATCTCATTTTCTGAGAGAACAATCTTCTGCCCTTCCGTGCTTTCAATAAAAAGCTCAACCCGTCCGGAGCGCAGGATAAAAATCTCGCCGCCGGCATCGCCATAATGAAAAATGGTTTCACCTGCTTTGAAGTCACGGCAGTCCATTAGTTGGGCCAGAGCTTCGCGTTCTTCGTCGTCAAGCAATCCAAAGATGGGAACATCACCGATCATCGTCACGGTCGTAGACATAAGATTCTTATTTTCCTGTCACTTGGTTTTCAAACCGATCCAACGCCGTCAAGCCATTCTTCAATAACTACCTAAGAAAAATGCGCTTCGGCGGGCGATTCCACGCACATCATAGCTGAATGCCCTTGATGTGGGCTTGATTTAAAGATGAAGATTGTTAGCGGCGCGGCCGCGCGGGCTTGTAATCCTTGGGATAAAGCACCACATACCGGCGTCCGCCTTCGCCTTCGCTCTGGGTGGCCAGGGAAGCGTGGTCGCGGAACGCCAGATGAATCAGGCGGCGCTCGCGCGATGACATGGGCGCAAAAGAATAAGGCACTCCGCTCTGCAATACCCGATCGGCAGCGACCTGAGCCGCCAGCTTCAATTCCTGCTGGCGGGCAGCGCGGTAGCCTTTGCAATCGAAACTGACTTTGTCATGGTCTTCAGCATGAAGATGGAGCGATTCGTGGGTCAGAACTTCGAAAGAGCGCAAAACTTCTCCGCCGCGCTCCAACAGCAGTTGGCTGTCAGGGCCGGCAAATTCCACAAGGATGTCAGGCGTCTCCGCGTCCGGCGCAATGGGAGGATTCACCGTGATGCGATACTTCAATTTGAACGCGCCTGAAGAAATAATGTTCTTCAGAAATGCATCGATCTTCTTTGCGGTCGCGACCTTGTCCTGCAGCATTTGTCGTTCAAACTCCCCGGGGAATTTTACAGCTTTACCGCTTTAGCGTTTGCGTGCGTTACGTTTTTCAATTGTTTTTTTGACCTGCTGGCCCAGTTCAGAGCGATTAATAAACGTCTGCTGCGCCCAGCCCAGCAGAGTGCTCAGCGCCAGATAAATGGACAGACCTGCGGGCATTGCCCAACTGAAGGCGCCAAACATCACTGGGCCCATAAAAGCCATGATTTTCTGCTGCGCCGGATCCATGCCTCCCTGCGGCGCGCTCTTTTGCTGTGCGAACATGGCTACGATAATGATGATCGGCAGGATGTGCAGCGGATCCGGCATGGAGAGATCGTGGACCCAGAGCCAATTTGCCTGCCGCAACTCAATAGCATTGTTCAACATGGCGTAAAAGGCGTACAGGAATGGCATCTGCAGCAGCAGAGGGAAACAACCGCCAACTGGGTTGACACCCTCCTTCTTGTAGAGCGCCTGCATTTCCTTCTGCATGTCCGCGCGGCGCGGATCAGTCAGGCTATAGCGCTTGTATTTTTCCTGGATGGACTTCATCTGCGGCTGGATTCTCTGCATGCGCAACGACGACTTCATGCTGGAAATGCGCAGAGGCAATAGCGCCATGGTAATCACCAGGGTCAGAAACGCGATGGCCCAGCCCCAGTTGTTGATCCAGTTTGTGTAGGTCCATTTCAGCCACAGGAAAAGCGGCCGCGCGATAAAGCTGAAGGTGCCGAAATCATAAATGCCGCGCAAATCAGGGCCGCCGGGGTGGCTCTGAATACTTTCCAGCACGTCCACCGCTTTGGCGCCGGCAAATACACGAACACGCGTTGGGCCACCAGTATCTCCAAAAGCCAGCCCAACAACGTTGGCCTTGTCGTTACCTTCAGTGGGCTTGTCAGGGTTCTTGGGCACTTCTGCCTGAGAGTTCAACGTGACCAACGTTGAATCTTTAGGACTGTCTGGCAGAAAAGCAACGGCAAAATACTGATCGGCGGTGGCGGCCCAATCCAATGGACCGGGTACAGTCTCCCCACCGACGATCCACTTCTTGCTTCTTATAATTCCGCCTGAAGTCGGGTCCTTGCGTTCCAGCGTTGCGCCCTGCTGGTAATCAACCCGGCTCTTAGTGTAGGAAGCCGGCGCCATCTGATCACCCAGGCCGCTCGCCCATTTGGGATACGCTGCAACTCGCTGACCGTTTCGCAGAACTTCAGTTTCAACGCTAAGGATGTTGTCCTTATCGGGACGAAACGTCTTACGTACCGTGACGTCGCCATCTGAGAACTCATACGTAAGCGCGCCGGATGTTGAGCCGCTTGCCGCGCCTCCGACATACAGAGACTCATTCAGCTTTTTCTCCAGGTCCTTGTCATACGCAAAAAATGAAAGCGGATTTCCCAGTTGACCTGCCACAGTTGGGTTGACCAATTCAAAGGGCTTGCCGTTATCGTCAGTGTATTTGTACTTTTCCGTGCCGTCTTTGAATTTTTCTTTTTCGGTAAGCAGCCAGGACTTCACGCTGGCGCCGCGGTTCGTGAAGGTGATGCGATACGTCGGACTTTCTAAAATCGATTCCGTCTCACTGGCCGCCGTCTTCACGGGAGCTTTTACCGCAGCTGCAGGAGACCTGGGCGAGACCGGGGTCGAGGATGTTGTAGGCGCCGCCACCGGACTGGGCGTCTGCTGGGCCTGTTGCGACTGCTGTTGTGCCTGGTCTTTGGCCGGCGGGGTCTTTGGCTTCGGCATGAAGTACTGCATCACGCCAAGCACCACGAATACAGCTACCAGGGCCAGAAGCATTCGCTTGTCTGAGCCAGGCTCGTTCTGCGGATTGCGATATTCAGTCAATGATTTCTTCTATTCCTGTCGATTCGCTCCAAACCGCTGGAGCATTTCATGCCAAAAGTAGCCTGTTGTGTTCCTGTGGCTCGGCGACGCTCGGGCCTTGCCACTCTTCGATCAATCTTGTCTCTTCGCTCCAAAACGCCGGGGCTTCTGGACCAAAAGTAGTTTGTTGTGCCCCTTTGACTCTCGGCTCCTGACTCGGCCCTTTCATCAATCGTATCGCTTCGCCCAGCCCGCTTTCACGATTCTTGAACCCTTGCTAGCTCTTTTGCCCTGCTTGTGGCCGCTCGGCCGCCAGTGCCTTGGTGGCTTTCTTTGCCGGAACAGGATCATAGCCCCCTCGCGCCAAGGGATTGCAACGCAGTATCCGCCAAAGCCCTAAAGCCGATCCATGGAGCAGACCGTGCTTTGCGACGGCTTCTGCTGCGTATTCTGAACAACTAGGCACGAATCGGCAGGCGACCGGCAGGTGCGGAGAAATGGCGCCCTTGTAAAACCGCAGGCAAAATGTGGCCAGGGTCTTCATCGTCCACGGCCTCGTTGCACGGCGGCAAATACTTGCATAACCTCTGCATCCAGTTGGGAAAACTCCAAAGTCAGCACGCTCTTGCGCGGATGTAACACCAGATCCAGTGGACGGGTGAGTTCTCTAAAGTGGTTTCGCACCGCCGAGCGCATGCGCCGGCGAATGCGGTTGCGGTCCACGGCGCCACCCAGCACCTTGCCCACAGTGAAACCTACACGTGGGCCCACGGTATCCTGGTTCTCGCGGTAAAAAGCCGTCATGTTTCCGGAGAAATGCTTCCTGCCCTTTTTGTAGACCACCTGAAAGTCAGCATGCTTCAACAATCGCGCTTCCCGGGGGAAACCTTGCGACACTTTGTTAGAAGTTTCTTTCACGGCTGGTCTGGCAGGCAGAATGGACATTGCGGATAAAACTATTCCCGGAAGCCAGGCTTCACGGAAACGCGCTTGCGTCCTTTAGCGCGGCGGCGGGAGAGGACCGCCCTTCCGCTCTTTGTTTTCATTCGTGTGCGAAAACCGTGCACCTTGGAACGACGGCGGCGGTTAGGTTGAAAAGTGCGCTTGGGCATTGACTTGTGGAACTCCTACTCAGGATTGTTTGCGCTGGGCAAACGATAAGTATAAAGGAATTCTGGCCTTTCGTGCCACTTTGAGCAACCGGTGAGCAGAAGGGGGGCTGGTACGAGTTATTTTCCTTGTTGACTCCTATGCAGCCAGGGTGCGAAGTGACATTTTTCGCCATTCCGCTGATCGTTAGATTCTTCTGGCGGCAAACCGCTCTGCTGCAATTCTCGCCAGACAATTTCTCATGTGGCACGCGATAGGAACACCGCTATCACTTAGCAAGCGTGACAACAGAATTGAATCTTGCACCACACTTGCTGCAATTACAAAATTGCGGCACGGCAAAACCATAAGCGATGTTCAGAAGAAATTTAGTGATCGCAAAAAAAAGTCTGGCGTATGCATTTCCAGCGGGTGAACTTCGTGCTAGTATGCCCACCAGTCGGAAAAAAAATTGTTGCACAACGAAGTGTTCAACACTTCTGCTTCGCCCTTGCACAACTAGATCAAGTTTCTTCGAGTTTAACCACGAGCCCTGGCCGGCTCACAACATAGGAACCATCCCAAGAATGTCATTACCCGCTGCGACAATTACCGCAACTGCGAATCCATGGCTCCGAATACTTGGAGCACTGGAAAAAAAGATCACTCGCCATTCCTATGACACATGGCTCAAGCCCACGCGGTTCAGCCACATCAACGGCAACATAATTTTTGTCCGGGTGCCGAACCCGGAGTTTCGTCAGCTGGGAGAAAAATTCGGTGACCTGATCCAGGAAGCCATGGACACGCTGGCTCCTGAATATCAGGACGTAAAGTTCGTTACCGCGGAAGAAGATCCGACAGTACCTCCAGTCCGTTCCGATGGAGGGTTCGCTCCGGTTTCAGCCAGCGGCACATCGGCGCCGTCCGCCTCCAGACAGCAGCGCTTCGACTGGGATTCCGCGGCGCAGCTCAGCCCCAAGTACACGTTTGGCGCATTTGTGATTGGCGCGGGTAACCAGTTTGCGCATGCAGCGTCACAGGCCGTGGCGGAGCGCCCTTCCAAGGCTTACAATCCGCTATTCCTTTATGGCGGCGTAGGCATGGGTAAAACCCATTTGATGCAGGCCATTGGTCATGAAGTAAAACGGCGGCAGCCACAAGCGTCCATCTGCTACATCTCGAGTGAAAAATTCACCAATGAGATGATTAATTCGCTGCGCTACGACAAAATGATCAGCTTCCGCGATAAGTTCCGCAACGTGGACGTGCTGCTGATTGATGACATTCAGTTCCTGGCGCAGAAAGAGCGCACGCAGGAAGAATTTTTCCATACGTTCAATGCGCTGCACGAGTCCATGAAGCAGATCGTGATTGCCAGCGATCGTCCGCCGAAGGAGCTGCCGGAAATTGAAGACCGTTTGCGGTCGCGCTTTGAATGGGGCCTGATTGCGGACATCCAACCGCCCGATCTGGAAACCAAAGTTGCGATCCTGCAGAAGAAAGCAGAGTCGGAGCGTGTCGTTCTTTCGACAGATCTTGCGTTGTACATCGCTTCCAACGTACGGACAAACGTGCGCGAGCTGGAAGGCGCGTTGATCCGCCTGATTGCCTATTGCTCATTGACCGGCGCTGAAATCAGCCTGATCACGGCGCAGCAGGTGCTGAAGAACTTCATCGACTCACAGGCGCGCAAGATCACTATTGATGCAATCCAGAAAGCGGTGGCAGAGCAGTTTGGCCTGCGCGTGATTGAGATCAAGGCCAAGAGCAACTCTCGCGCAATCGTGTTTCCGCGGCAGATTGCCATGTATCTGGCCAAACAGATGACTGAAGCATCATTGCCGGAAATTGGCAGGCAGTTTGGCGGCAAGCATCACACTACCGTCATGCATTCGATCGATAAGATTGAGGAACAGCGGCAGGCGGACAAGGACCTAAACCGGCTGCTGAATAAACTAACTGAAACGTTGAATAGCTAGGAGCTGACGTTGAAGCCCTCTTTGTGGATTAGGGGCAAATTGTCCCTAACGATAGCGCTTTTCCTGAGCGGAGCATACAAGACATTCCCTTTTCTTGCTCAAGATGCGTAGGGGCGAGGGAGATTTAGGAATACAGCCATCGGGCCCGCGTCGACATCGGCAAGTTCCAGCTGTTTGCAGTAAGTTTAGTGCAGAAAATCCACAGGTTCTCCACATCCTGGGGCAGCGATTTTCCACCAAAGACCAAAATGAAAAGATTAGAATGACAGCCGCAGAACAGAAGCGCGAGTAGCAACGGCAGAGCCGCTTTTAGCGGGATTTGCTGTATCCTGCATGAAGTGACATTTTGTGTACAGCATTTAGAATTTATTCAGGGGGCCAAAGATTATGCCTTCCGCCGTGGGCACTGAGGTGGGAACTACGATGGAAATCAGCGTCAGCAAAAACGATCTGTTGAAGGAACTCACGGCAACACAGGGCGTGGTGGAGCGCAAGACCACCATTCCCATTCTCTCCAACTTTCTTTTTGAAGTGAGCGGCGACAAGCTGTCAATTACCGCAACGGACCTTGATTTGAGCCTGCGCACGTCTTGCCCCGCAAAGGTAAAAAAAGAAGGCTCGTGCACCATACCAGCGCGCAAACTTTATGACTACGTGAAGCTGTTGGCGGATGGCGACATCAGCATTAAGCTGCTGGAAAATCACTGGGTGCAGATCCGCAGCGGACGGTCGAATACCAAGATGGTTGGCATGGCCCGGGCGAATTTTCCCGCACTGCCGCTGTTCCCCGCTGAATCAGCTCTTCAGCTTCCAGCGCAGGTATTGCGCCAGTTGATTGGCCGGACCATCTTCTCAATTTCCAATGAAGAATCCCGCTACACGTTGAACGGCGCGCTCCTGGTGCTCAAGCCGGAATCGCTGACCATGGTCGCCACAGACGGCCATAGATTGGCCCACATCGAGCACGGCGGCACCAAGCTGCCCGTGAGTGGGGAATTGAAAGTCCTGGTACCCAAGAAGGCCATGGCTGAACTAAGTACGTTGCTCAACAGCACGGATACGCAGACGGTTGAGTTTGCCAAAGACGAATCGACTCTCTTTTTCCGTATCGGCGGCCGGCTGCTGACCTCTCGCCAGCTTACCGGGCAGTTCCCTAATTACGAAGCGGTACTTCCGCGCGAGAACAACAAATTCGTGACCGTCCATTGCGACGAGCTTTCAGCTGCAATACAGCGCGTCGCGCAATTTGCCGATGAACGCTCCAACGCTATCCGCATGCGCGTGGAGAAGAACGAATTAAAAGTTTCATCTTCCAACACAGAGACCGGTGAATCTGAAGATTCAATCGAGACCGCTTATACCGGCGATCCGATGGTGATCGGATTCAATTCACAGTACCTGCTGGAATTCCTGAAGGTGGTCGGATCGGGTGACGTTCGCTTTGAATTCAAGGACGCTCAGACTGCAGGCCAATTGCGCCCAGACGAGGCTGCGGACAGCGAATATCGTTACCGTTATATCGTGATGCCGATGCGAATCTGAGATCAGCAAAAAGCAACGAAAATAAAACAGGCCGGACAAATGTCCGGCCTGAAATTTCTTGGAGGCAATTTTCTTACTGGACTATTTTGCGAGCGAGAACACGGTCAACGGTTTGTTCAACGCCAGGCAGGAACGAATCCATTCCGCCGGCAGCAAACGCCATCTCGCCGCGGACGGTGTGAGTCAAGAGCGCTTCATTCCAGCGCTGGAAGATAAGTCGGCGAGGCGAATCCAGCACGTTGCCGCGCACGGGCTCCGGCTTGGCCAGGCTATATGCCCAGAGTGATGCAGCGCCCAGATAGACAAGAGTGGTGAATAGCTGGAAAGGGACAGTCAATGTGGGCATGCGGTCAACCAGATACGTGGTGCTTAGATCAATTCCGGCATAGATGCCCAAACCCATCGCGATACTCATGCTGTGCGTACGCCATGATAGGCCAAGACGCTTTTCCAGACCGAAGAACAGCAACAACAGACCGCACTGCATCAGACGCACGGTGCGTTGCAGCAATTCCATAGCAGCAACCATCTTGTTGTTTCCAGAGCCGGCTGTAGCGAATGCTGTAAGTAGCGCGGCCAGGACCAGAAAAACAGCGGCCCAGCGGAACAACATTTTGCCCAGATCGATGAGGGCCGAATACGGCTTGAGCGCGTTGACCAGGAGTTCGTACAAAACCCAAAACTCAAAAACCATCGTGATGCCGGTAAAGGCCCAGTAGATGTAAAAAAACTGGGGGCAAAAGAAAACGTACGGAACCAAGCTCAAGATGTAAGCGGCAATACAGATGGCGGAGTAACGGAAGAAGACGGGGAATTCCGTCCGCAATTTCCGCTGGTTCATAATGCGGAGAGTGAAGCCTTGTACTCCGCCGGCAACTACTGCCAGGGTGATGAAAATCCACTGAGTTTGGGAGATATGCACTTTTGCCTCCGAAGGAGCGTAAGCATACTACCCCTACGGAGGCTCTCACAAGCCTCTCGTCGACACTAAAGTACAATTTACTATTTAGTAAACCAAACCCAGGCTGCTAAAACGGAGCAAGCCATTGACTCTAATAGCCTTCCCGACCGGAAAGCCTGGGAACCGCAACCATACCGAGTTACTTACTAATGGCACAAGTCGCATGCGGCGGACATTGAGGAAACGGTATGGCAGCATTTGAGTGCGGTTTGCTGATATCGGTGGCCACAGCAGCATAGCCTGCGAAAACGAAAAGAGCGAAGATTGACGAACGAAGAAGCGCTTTCATGGGGATCTCTCCTGTTTTTTTCTTTTGAAATCTTTTGGGTAAAACTTGGTCCTTGGTGGTGCATTTCGGGTATTCTGAAATGCGGGTCGAGTATACATTTCATCCCTGATTTTTCAATGCTTTATTAGTACTATTTGATAAAGATTTTTGGGCCGATTCATTCCTCCAATCGGCCCAAGAATTGCGTCCCGTAGGAGTACTAAGGTGAGTGGCCCAAAGTACCTGTAACCCATTGAATTTAAGTTACTTTGGTAATGGACGCCACAGCGGGGTCAAAGAAGAAGCTTTTCAAAGCAGTTCCATGAACTGGGCGGCGGGGAACCCCGAAAGACAACATTTTCCCAGAATTCTTAAAATTCTTAAAACTTTCCAACCTCTCCGCTTCCCTCACGCGGTCATTGGAACGCGGCTGCTGAATACGCGTTTCCATCCGGAAAATTTCTTTCGAGAGATGGGCGCTCTGAATGCCTCGCCCAGGAAGGGTAATTTGGCCTCTCTCAAGAACCCGCGCTTCAACTCCGGTTGTGATACAATAAAGACTGCGGTGCGCATCCACTAAACTATTGAATTTACAGTTACTTGAGAGTTATTCAGGCTGGTTTAAAAGAGGTCTGAAATAGTGGGCTGTTTGTGCCGGCAATACAGGAGTTCGAAGTTGTCTACCCGCGAATCTGGAACTGCGACAGCAAAACAAATGGCAGAACAAAACAAAAGCAAAAAGACCGGCAACGGAAATGGCAACTACACCGCAGACGATATCAAGGTGCTTGAGGGCATGGAGGCAGTACGGCTGCGCCCCGCCATGTATATCGGCTCCAATGGAGAGATGGGACTTCACCATCTGGTTTATGAAGTTGTCGATAACTCCGTGGACGAGGCACTGGCCGGCTATGCCACTCAGATCGACGTAACCATTCATATCGATAATTCCATCACGGTGGTTGATGACGGACGCGGTATCCCTGTCGACGATATGGTGATCGACGGAGAAAAAGTTCCAGCCGCTCAGGTTGTGCTCACAAAGTTGCATGCCGGCGGAAAGTTTGACAGCTCAAACTACAAAGTTTCAGGCGGACTGCACGGTGTTGGCGTTTCCTGCGTAAACGCACTCAGCCATCAATTTGATCTGGAAATCTGGCGCGACGGCCACGTGTGGGAGCAGGGTTACTCCAAGGGCGATCCGCAGACCAAGCTGAAGAAAACGGGAACGACCAAAAAGCGCGGAACCAAAATTCATTTTCTGCCCGACAAAGAAATTTTCACCGCGACGGAATACAACTTTGACACGCTGGCCCAACGTCTGCGCGAACTCGCCTTTCTGAACAAAGGGCTGGAGATTACGCTGACCGACGAACGCCTCACCGATCCAAAAACCGGCGAAGCGAAGAAGCTGGACTTCAAATACTCCGGAGGCATCGCGGAGTTCATCAAGCATCTGAACCGCGGCAAAAGCGTGCTGCACGACAAACCCATCTACATGGAAGCCGAGCGCGAGGGCGTGGCGATGGAGATCGCGCTGCAGTACAACGACGGCTATTCTGAAACAGTTTTCAGCTTCGCCAACAACATCAACACAGTTGACGGCGGCACGCATCTTTCCGGCTTCCGCACGGCGCTCACGCGCACCATTAACTACGCCGGACAGCAGCTTGGTTTGTTTAAAGACGTAAAAGAAAACCTGACTGGCGACGACGTCCGTGAAGGTCTCGTCGCGGTTGTGAGCGTGAAGTTGCCACAGCCACAGTTTGAAGGTCAGACCAAGGGCAAGCTGAATTCTGACATTGCGGGCATTGTGCAGGCCTTTCTCAATGAGCGCCTCGGCGCATTCTTTGAGCAGAACCCGCCGGTGGCGCGCAAGATCATCAACAAAGCAATTGAAGCAGCGCGTGCGCGTGAAGCTGCCCGCAAAGCCCGCGACCTTACGCGGCGCAAAGGCGCGCTGGATGGCGGCGGATTGCCGGGCAAACTGGCAGACTGCTCGGAGCGCGATCCGAACCGTTGCGAACTATTCCTGGTCGAAGGTGAATCCGCAGGCGGCACCGCAAAGCAGGGACGCGACCGGCGCTTCCAGGCCATCCTGCCCTTGAAAGGCAAGATCCTCAACGTTGAAAAAGCGCGCTATGACAAAATGCTGAGCCACGAAGAAATTCGGGCCATGATCACGGCACTGGGCACAGGCATCGGCAAAGACGATTTTGATCCCGCAAAGCTGCGCTATGCGAAAGTCATTCTGATGACGGACGCCGATGTGGACGGTTCGCACATTCGTACGCTGCTGCTCACGTTTTTCTTCCGCCACATGAATGAGCTGATCAAGCGGGGAAATGTTTTCATCGCGCAGCCGCCGCTTTACGGCATTAAGAAAGGCAAATCGCAGCAGTACATCAAGGACGACCGCGAGTTTGTGCGTGTGATGGTACGGCGCGCAGCGGAAGGCATGACTGTGCGCTATGGCGAGGGCGCGGCCAAGCTGGAAGGCTCGGCCCTGGCCAAATTCATGACGACGCTAAATGAGTACCTGGTTTTCTTTGACAAAGTCGATAAGAGAATCCGCAATGAGCGGATCACAGAGTGGCTGCCGCGGCTGGGCATCTCCCAGCGCGCCGACTTTGAAGGCGACAAGAAAAATCCTCCAAAAAAGATCGAACGGCTCGTGAAAGAGATCAACAAGCTGGCCAAAGAGTCGCAACTCAAGCTGGTGGAAAGCTACTTTGACGAAGAGCACAACGTCTGGGGCGTAAAGTTTACTGACTCACAGGGCGCGGAGCGGCAGATCAATTGGGCCCTTGCGTCTACCCCGGAATACCGCCAGATGACAGCCAAATTCAAACAGATTGAAAGCTACATGGAACCTCCGTTCGTGGTGGAAGTGGCTGGTAAAGGCACAGAAGATGCTTCTGCCGATCTGAGCGATGCTGAACGTGAGGACCTGGAGAAAGCGGCAAAGAAATCGTCAAAGACTACAATCCGCAGAACCAAGATCGAAGCCGAACGGGTGGAAAAAAATTCGGCTCGCGAGTTGTTCGACTACGTTCTCTCCGAAGGCAAGAAGGAATACAGCGTGCAGCGTTACAAGGGCCTGGGCGAAATGAGTTCAGAACAGCTCTGGCAGACGACCATGGACCCAGAACGGCGAACGCTGCTCTCCGTGCGCGCTGAAGACATAGAAGCCTGCGAGGTTATCTTCACTACGCTGATGGGTGAAGATGTAGAAGCACGTAGGAAGTTCATTGAAGAGAACGCGCTGGACGTGAAGAACCTGGATATTTGATCTGTCACCCCAAGGTCGAGGGGAAATCTTTCCACAGACGGAAAATTTTCTTGTAATGGATTGCGCTTTGGGAACACTACTCATGCAGGCATTTCACATAGAAAATTGCGTTCGGATTGCCCTGCGCTTTCCCTCGTGAATCGCTGAATCTAAGTCCATGGAGAAAGCCGCCATGCAGAGTAGAAAGCTGTTCTGTTTCCTCAACGCTCTCGTGTCATGCACCATCATTCTTTTGACCGCAAAACCTGCTCAGTCACAAACGGAGCAGGAGCGGGTTAAGTGCGTTAAACGCGAAGCTGATCTAAAACCGCCACGCGCGGTACTTCCCAGCTTACGGCCGTACAGAGGAAAAGAACAGGAGATCCGCCCGGCGCGAAAACTGAAGCCGATCTGTCCTGAAGGTGAAGTTCCAGTAACGGGCAAGCCTGAAAAGCGGCATTTCATCAAAGGCAATCCAATGCTCGGCAGCTACGCAGCCCCAGGTCCGGCACATCCGCTGCCGCGCGATCTGGTTAATCATCTGCTGCTTCCGTTTGATCAGGTTTATTGGAAACGTGAAAGACAGTCCACGCAGCCTCGAGAGAATCCGCCTAGTGGCGCCGACGATCCACCGTGTGATGGTGTGCCTTGGTTTTCCAGCTGCTTTTATTACGGAAGCGCGTCAGAGCAGCGCGTGGCCGATGGTGGCGGCATGACCTACATCATCGAGAACCCGACAGTAGTTAATACCGGCGGTGACGGACACTCCATCGGTGAAATAGCGGTGATGGGAGCGGGCTCCGCAGGCGGAAGTCTCGACGACGTTGAGATGGGTTTCAGCGTCTCCCAGGACCAGTTCGGCGACAGCCACCCACATCTGTTTGTCTATCACTGGATCAACGGCGGCGAAACCTGCTACAGCCACAGCGGAGATCTATGTGGCTGGAACCAGTACAGCAGCACATATTCTCCTTACATGGACCTCTCTGCGCTCGTGGGGGCAGACGTATATATCGGCTGGGTGCATTTTGAGAACGCCTGGTGGGGTTGGTTCAACGATCAGTGGCTGGGATACTTCAAAGACACGGAATGGAACGGACAGTTCACCAAAACAGCACAGATCCAGTGGTACGGAGAGGTGGCGTCAGATAACGGAATCCCGCCGAAGACGCAGATGGGCACGGGACAATTTCCGTCGAATACCGCCGCTGCCCGAATGGAGACGCTGTGCGATGTAGACGCCGCAGCATGGGTCTGCTTCTACCGTGACCTGCAATCCACTGGCGCTACCAAGGTGAACTACTATGACATTCTCAATCACACGGGATTCGGCGCAGTAAGGTATGGCGGACCGGGGCAGTAGAGCTCGCAGCTAGTACTCTGACCGCCTGGAAGAAGGAAGCCACAAAGATACTTGGCAGAAAAGGAAGAAAAGGCTAAGTACAGGGAGGCGATCTCTGCGCAAAAATACAGATGCAGCTTTCCGCAGAAGACAGT
>JBAVUZ010000509.1:0-3493 GCA_049697035.1 Candidatus Angelobacter sp.
GAATGTCCCTCTGGACCAGAACTTCTGGGTCATGCGCATGAACGGCGGCGAGCTGTGCGTGGACGACACGCCAACCATCGACGCTCTGAAACTGGTGGTGAACCATGACTTTGTTTTAGATGATGGCCGTCACGTCCGTCTGGAAATCCAATTCACTCCCGGGCCGCCGGTTAGCATTGATTCCATCATTGCCGGTTTGAAGCTGCAACAGGTAACGCTGCTGCTCTGGCGCGGGCATCCGTACTATTTGACCGGTGTAACGTATGACGAGCGCATCGGCCGCGATGGCACTCGCTTTTTTGAAGTAAAGGAAATTCGCCTGGCCAATACCTATCCCAAGCTGCCTGGAGTCACATTTCAAAAAGGACGCGACGATCCGGCCGAAATTCAGGGGATCCTGAGCGTCAGCGCGACAACGCTGTAATCTTTATGCTTTGCTATCCTCACTAGCGTGATTAATAAGCTTATTCTTGCGAACTTGAGCCAACGCCCAATCCGCGCTTTCCTGAGCGTTCTGTTGATTGCCATTCCAGTCACGCTGATGCTGACGCTCGTCGGGCTAAGTCACGGTTTCGTCGAGGATTCCTCGCAACGTACCCGTGGCATCGGGGCCGATATCATCGTGCGATCCCCTGACTCTCGTGTTGGCACGGTTGGTCTCTCTAACTTGCCCGTAAAGCTCATCCAAAAACTGGAAGCCCTCCCGCACGTAAAGTTCGGCACGGGTGTTGCCAGCCACCTGGTTTCCGGCTGGACAACAGTTTCAGGGATAGATCCTGCGGCCTTTGAGCGCATGAGCGGCAAATTTGTATTCAGAGAAGGACACTCGTTCGAAAAACCTGACGATATATTGTTTGATACGTATTATGCCCAACAGGCGAAGGTCCATGCCGGAAGCAAAGTGAACTTGCTGAATCGAGAATGGACTGTGGCTGGTATTGTGGAACCGGGCAAACTCGCCCACATCTTCCTGCCTTTATCCACATTGCAGGATCTTGATGGCAGCACCGGTAAAGTTGCTCAAATTTATCTCAAGCTTGACGATCCAGCGAACACTCCAGCAGTTATTGAATCGATCAAGGGACTCCTTCCTGACTACAACATCTATTCTGTGGCCGAGCTTGTATCGTTGACGAACGTAGACAACGTGCCTTTTCTGCGCCCGCTGCTGAACGTAATTGTCGGCGTCGCCGTATTAATTGGCGCGGCCGTGGCATCGCTCTCCATGTACATGGCCGTGCAGCAACGTACCCGCGAGATTGGCATTTTGAAATCCCTGGGGGCGTCAAAACTGCTGGTTATCAGAATTATCCTGATGGAAGCTTTTTGTCTTGGGCTTGGGGGAAGCGTCTTGGGAATAGCTATCAGTTTCCTGAGCCGGTGGCTCTTAGCCAAATTGGTGCCTGCATCTCTTCCCCAGGCAATTGTTCCGGAATGGTGGCCCATCGCAGCCGGGATCGCAATGGGTGCAGCTATGCTCGGGGCTCTTTATCCGGGAATTCTGGCGGCGCGGCAGGACCCTATACAAGCGCTGGCTTACGAGTAGGTGATCATTTCCCAATACAAAAGCTGCTGAAGATCAGGTTCAGGATGTCATCGGTCGTGGTTTCGCCAGTGATGGCGTCCAAAGGACGCAGCGCGCCATAAAGATCCAACATGATCATCTCGTGCGGGATGCCTCGTTTTACTGCCTGGCATGCCGCTTCAATACAGCTGAGTGATTCTTCCACCAGCCGCTGATGGCGAATGTTGGTGAGAAAGCCCGTTTCCTGCTCGCCGCGCACGGAGTGGCCGGCGACTTCTTCCAGAATGGCCGCACGCAGAGCGTCAATTCCAGCGCCGGTTACGGCCGAAGTACGGAATACTTTCATCTCGGCCAGCGCGGGCAGGCTATCAGGCACAAGATCGGACTTATTCGCGACGGCGAGTGCGCGACGCTTGCCGCTTACCACCAGCAGCTCTTTGTCTTCAGCGGAGATTTCCTGCGAGCTGTCGAGCACCACCAGCACCAGATCTGCCTCGCTCAGCGCTTCATATGATTTGCGGATACCGATGCTCTCTGCTTCGTCCGTGGAGTGGCGAATGCCAGCGGTATCGATCAGCTTGATGGGAATTCCGCCCAGGGCCACGGTTTCAGTGACAAGGTCGCGCGTGGTACCAGGCGTGGCCGTCACAATGGCCCGCTCACGCTCCACCAGCCGGTTGAACAGGCTCGACTTGCCCACATTTGGCCGCCCGACGATTGCCAGCGTCAGCCCTTCATGCACGATCTTGCCGTAAGCAAAAGAGGCGCGAAGCTGTTCCAACGGAAGCTGCACTTCTTCCAGTCGCGACAAAATCCCAGCTGCGGGCAACACCGAAACATCGTCTTCAGCAAAGTCTATGCCGGCTTCCATGACCGCTACCAATTCCACCAGCTTGCGCTTGATCGGCTGCAACCGGCGTGAAAGCGATCCTTCCAGCTGTTGCGCCGCAACTTTTGCCTGATACAGCGTCTGCGACTCAATTAGGTCGCGGACCGCCTCGGCCTGTGTGAGATCGATGCGGCCATTCAGAAAAGCCCGCATGGTGAATTCGCCGGGCTCGGCCAGGCGCGCGCCGCCTCTTGTTGCCAGTTCAACAATGTGTCGCAGCACCACGGGCGCGCCATGGGCCGAGATTTCTATAACGTCGTCTGCGGTATAAGAGTGGGGCTTGGCGAAAAACGTGACAACCGCTTCGTCGATTCGTTCGCCAGTGGCAGGTTCAATCACTTCGCCAAACACAGCGCGGCCGGCGGCAAGCTCATGCTTCAGCCGCAGCATTGGGCCGGCAATCGCACGTGCTTCCGCGCCAGCCAGGCGAACCACGCCAATGCCTCCGCGGCCCGGCGGCGTGGCAATTGCGACGATGGTGTCGTCGATGTTCATGGAGAAGCGATGCGCAATTAGCAATCAGCACAGCTAAAGTCTGGGCAACGATTAGGTCAATGACTTGCGCAAATGCAGCTGGTAATAATGCTCAAGCTAACTGCCAATTGTTAATTGCTGCCTTTCCGCTCCAGCCGTGCGAAATGGTCTTCAAGACGCTCGTAAATATGGTCAACTTTGCGATGGAGATGGGCCACTTCCAGTTCGGCCTTCAGGTTCACCGCAAAATCCAGGTCCGATTTCAATCGGTCTTTCGATGACAACCGATTCTGGGACATCATGATCACAGGGGCCTGCACGGATGCAATCATCGACAAAAATAAGTTCAGCAGAATATACGGATAGGGATCAAAGTGGTCTCGGAGCAGCGCCGTCGAATTCAGAATGACCCAGATGCCAAGAATGACCCCGAAGATGATGATAAAAGTCCACGAACCGCCGAAAGCGGCTACTTTGTCCGCGATGCGCTGGCCAAAAGTCAGACGTTCTTCTTCTTCCAGGTTGGGATTGCGGGAAACCTGAGTGCGCAGAAGCTCGTCGGTGGCGCGCAGCCGGCGTCCCACGGCGGTGAGCAGGTCCATGGC
>JBAVUZ010000510.1:0-5755 GCA_049697035.1 Candidatus Angelobacter sp.
CTGATGAACACTGATGACACGGATAGGATAGCGAATCGAGGGCTGGCACATGGCTGATGGATCACAATATGACTGTGATTTCCGCCGTGGGCCTTGCCTTTCGTGCATTTGTAATGCACAAAGGCAGGGTGATAACATCGCTAGCTTGTGGAGGTCGTCTGATGTCGGATAGAGATAACAGCAACAGTCTATTGTGGTTCCTGGCAGGACTTGGTTTTGGAGCGCTGATGGGCGTGCTTTACGCTCCCCGCTCTGGCCGCGAAACCCGCGATGCCCTTAAGAACACCGCGCAGGAAGGCGGCGAATACATCAAGACTCGCGGTCGCGAAGCCAAGGAAACTGTGAGCCAGTGGGTTGATCGCGGCAAGGACGTCGTGGGCCAGCAGAAGGAGAAGATCAGCGCCGCCATTGATGCCACTCGGCAAGCCTATCGTGAAGCTTCAGAAGGCAAAAAAGGCTCGTAAAGGCAATCAATACTCAAGTGGATAATCACATCATCACGGTCTTTGTGGTCGTCGCCGCGGTTGCCATTGTGGTGCAAATGGGCGTGCTGCTTGCTCTCTACATGGCGCTGCGGCGGACTTCAGAGCGTATGGAAGGCATCGCCGGACGCCTGGAACAGCAGGCCACTCCGGTGCTGGCCACCGCCGCCGCGATTCTTGACGACGCCAAGCCGAAAGTTGCCGAAATTACCACCAACCTGGCCGAGACATCCGCATCCCTGCGCACTCACGCAGGACAGATTGGCAACGCCGCCAGTGAAATCGCGGAACGCGCGCGCATGCAGGCCGCCCGTATCGACGAGTTTGTCATCAGTGCGGCCCACAAAGTTGAAGCCACCTCTGAACTGCTGCAGGATAAAGTATTCTCGCCCATGCGGCGTGTCCGCTCCATTGTGACTGCTCTCAATGCAGGGCTAAGCTTCTTCAAGTCGAACCGCCCACGTCATAGAAAAACGTCTGGCGAGGTCGAAGACGAAGAAATGTTCATTTGATTTTTTGCCCTGTCCCGAGCGAAGCGAGGGATCGCTATCGCAACATTTGTTTAGAGTTGAAAAAAGAGGATCAGCCTTCAACGACAAATTTTCGACACTTCTTTGGGCGGATCGACACGCCAGTTATCCTCTCGCTTAGGGCATCATTCCCATTGAGTTTGTCTTTGATCAGCGCTTATCTGCGAAAATCTGCGGCGAACTATTTAGCGACCGAAATGGACGCTCACGTGTCCCCCCGGCGGAATTCTTGATCCCGCCGCAGGCGATTGGTCCTGGCCCACTCCGCTTCCGTTGACCTCAAGTTCCAGCCCAGCCGACTCGGCTTCTTCCAGCGCTACCCGGAGTGACTTGCCATGGAAATCCGGCACCAGAACACCGCCCGCAACATCGAGCACAACGGTCCCTCGTGGCGGATTGTTCGTCTCAAGCGCAGTGTTCTGTAGCGTGGCTGCTGGTTGGGTAGGACCAATCAATGGGACCGCCGGCTTCACCGTCTTGCTTGTCGCCGCAACCGTCCGCAGCTTTGTATCTTGTTGCACAGTCGACGGAAGCGGCGGGGTCTGCACTTGTGGCGAAGCTGGCGCTACCGGCGCATCAATATTCTCCTGCGCGCTGGCAATGTAATCCGGCGCGGCCTCCGCAGTGTCATCTTCTTTGGTGTGTGCCCGCAGCCACATCCGTTTGGGATCTTGCAGCTCTACATCGTGCGGCACGTTCATATAGGCCAGCACCTGTTGCGCAATGCGCGCAAAGACCGGAGCAGCAGCCTCCCCGCCGCCATCGCGAGGATATCCGCCCGCTGGCGAATCCAGCACCACCAGCACAGTTACGGCAGGACTATTTACCGGCGCAAATCCCGCAAATGACGCGATGTGCTTGCTATGCGAATATCTGCCGCTGGCATCAATCTTCTGCGCTGTCCCCGTTTTTCCGGCGGAACTGTAACCATCCAGAATTGCTTTTTTTCCCGTTCCCCGCAGCACCACGCCTTCCATCATGTGCTTCATCTGCGCCGCCGTCAGCGGAGAGATCACGCGCCTTCCCATCGGCGGATGAAACGCAATCAGCTGCGGCGTGCTTCGAGGTGCCGTGGTCCCGGCAACAATTCGCGGAGCAACATACAGCCCATCATTCGCAATGGTTGAAACCATGGACGCCAGTTGCACCGGTGACACCCCAATCTCCTGCCCCATGGAAATCGCGCCAATGCTTACCTTCGACCAGCGGCTCACTGGCTTCGTAATGCCCCTGGTCTCGCCCGGCAGTTCAATGCGTGTCTGCGCGCCAAAGCCAAACGCGCGTATGTAGCGGTCAAACCGTTCTTCGCCCAGCCGCAACGCAATCTTGATAGCTCCCACATCGCTGGAGTGCTCCAGAATCTGCGTGACCGTGAGCCCCGCATAAGCGTGGTGATCGTGAATGCGCAAGCCATTCAACACAATTGATCCCATCTGGCAGTCAACTACCTCGTCGGGATTCGTGATTTTCTCTTCCAGCGCTGCAGCCAGCGTCACCAGCTTGAACGTTGATCCGGGCTCATAAACATCACTCACGGAGCGGTTCTTGAGCGCCTGCGGATTCACCTTGTTAAAAACGTTGGGATTGAACGTGGGCCAGTTCGCCAGCGCCAGCACTTCACCGGTATGCGGGTTCTGCACGATGACTGTTCCCGCCTCGGCTTGCGTATCTGCAATCGCCCGCGCCAGTTCCCGCTCCACAATGTACTGAATTTTTTCATCGATGGTGAGCACCACGTTCTCGCCGGGATCAGGCTGCTTTTCCACACGGCCAAGCCAGCGGCGCTTATTGTCCATGGTGATCAGCATCTTGCCCGGCTTGCCCGTCAGCTTGGATTGAAACTCACGCTCTACTCCACCGAGCCCATCATCATCCAGCCCCACATAACCAAGCACCTGGGCCGCAAGTTCGCCTTTGGGATAAAAGCGCTTTGATTCCTTCTGGAAGTAAATGCCCTTCAAATTCAGCGCGCGAACGCGTGCGCTGGTCGCGTTATCGATCTTCCGCGCAATCCATGCAAAGGCATGCGATCCGCGCATGCGGCCCTCAATCTCACTTGCGTCGGCCTTAAGCACACGCGCGAGTACCTGTGCTGTGGAATGGACATCCGGAACTTCCGATGGCACGGCGAACACTGAATCCACGCTGACCGTCATCGCCAGTTCATTGCCGCGACGATCATAGATATTGCCGCGCACCGGCGAGACTTCAATGCTGCGCTGCTGCTGCTTGGCCGCGCGTTGCGTGTAATCGCCGTAATTGATGATCTGCAGCCAGACCAGCCGTCCGCAAATAACTAGAAACCAAAATAAAAGGAAGCCGAGAAGGACGTACAAGCGCTTATTGGCGATTTGATTGGTCTGGGCCATTTTCATTTATCTAAGCGGGCGAAGCCGGCTTGCGCGCCGAGCACTGTGTTTCAGCTGAATAAACAAATCTGAGGTCAAGCCGCGCTCCCAGGCGGTCTGGAGCGAAACAATAAAATAGTTAGGCAACGAGCCCAACTTGCGCGGCGAGCTGCCTGTTTCAGGTGCAGTAAAAACTCGGTCCGACAATGAGCGTCGAGCGGTCTGGAGCGAAGTGAAATACAAAAGAGCGAAGCCGACTTGCGCGCTGAGCCCACCGCTACGGGCGCTGACAAATCTGAAGTTGGCGATTCTCATAAGCGGTCTGGAGCGGGCGCGACAAAAAACGGACGGCAACCCCGGCAGGTTTTCCGGAGTCGCCATCAAGCACCGGAAACTCCGGAGCAAGGTCCACCAACCAAAACTTATGCTGCAGCCAGATTACTGTGCCGTAATCACAGCCACGGTCGTTGCCTGCGCCATGATGGGAGCGCCCACATCTTCTGGATTCAGGCGGAGCACCTGCCCAGGCTGCGTGGATT
Organism: Candidatus Angelobacter sp.; assembly: GCA_049697035.1. GTDB lineage: Bacteria > Acidobacteriota > Terriglobia > Terriglobales > Acidobacteriaceae > Angelobacter. The sequence goes on from JBAVUZ010000510.1 coordinate 3,900, forward strand.
CAAGTCCCATCTTGCGTGCCAGCGCATCAATTCTGCCGGGATCGCGCAATGAAGCCGCTTCCAGCGTGAGCGTGCGATTCACTTCCACCAGGCGATCGCGCTCCGCCTTCTGTGCTTCAATGCGGTAGCCGTATTCAATGGAGCTGAAGTGCTGCCAGGCATAAAACATCATGACCATGAACAGCGCGGCAACAGCGGCTGAAAATATCCTGATCTCGCGCCGGCGCTGCGGATCTGTCACCTTGACCAGCCGGGAATTATCGATTGTCTTCTGGAAGTAAAATTCCGGCGTGATCCCGGCGACGCTCCGACGCACAGGAGTGCGCGAGTCCACCGGCGTGATCATTCCCGTAATCTGCATTGCCGTCGCGGCCATTTACGCTACCTCAACCATTTCCTGGCGCCATTCAAAACGGCGCAGCGGATATTGGCGCTCCAGCGCCAAAGCCTGCATCTTTTCCTGTTCGCGGGCGTGATCTTCCGCACGCACCACACTGTTGATCAACTCTTCAATCGTTGTTCCTTGAAACATTGCTTTGTCCTCTGCTTTTCTCGAGGGGTCTTTATTCCGGGGCGGCGCCGTTAAGAGGAAGAAATTCGCCCAAGTACAAAAAGGAAGGCAGCGTCTCCCCGGAAACTTTTTGCTTCGCCTGCCTACCACGGCCAGACGAAGCCAAACTTGAAGCGTTTTCGCGGCGTCTGAGCCGCGAGCCGAAATCCCGAGCGTTCTCTGCGAGGGATCTCTAACGCCTTAAACCTTATTTTCTTTCCGCGGCCCGCAGTTTCGCGCTGCGCGACCTTGGATTGCGATCGATCTCTTCTTGCGTCGCCGTAAGCGGCTTCTTTGTCAAAACCTCAAAGATGCCGGCCTTGGCGCCGTCCCGCAGCGCGTCTTTCACGATGCGGTCTTCCAGGGAGTGGAAGCTGATCACCACCAGCCTGCCTCCCTTCTTCAGGACGTCAGGCACCGCGTCCATCAGCGCCTGCAAGTCCTCCAGTTCGCGGTTTACGAAGATTCGGATTGCCTGGAAAGTCGTGGTCGCTGGATGAATCCTTTGATGAGCCCCGGTATTCATTGACCGGAGCGCAGCCGATATTACTTGTGCCAGATGAGCGGTACTTCTTATCGGCCGCGCCCGGACAATGGCTCTGGCGATTCTCCGCGACCTCCTTTCCTCACCGAATTCGTAAATCACATTTGCGAGGTCTTCTTCGCGCATGCGATTTACCACTTGATCGGCGGTGCGCTCTCCCTGCGGGTCCATTCGCATGTCGAGCGGCCCTTCCGCCTGAAAACTAAATCCGCGCGCTGCATCGCCGAACTGCAGTGAACTTACGCCCAGGTCCGCCAGCAGTCCGTCGGCGCTGGCCGGCGGAACATGCTGGGGGATCTCGGCGTAAGAGCTGTGCAGCAGGGTAATCTTCGGACGGTTATCACCTCCGACCCGTGAAAGCCTCTGCTCCGCCAGTTCGATCGCGTGGGTATCTTTATCGAAGCCAATCAAATGACCCTGTGGGCCTAGGCGACTTGCGATTTCTAAACTGTGCCCGCCCAACCCCAAGGTCGCGTCGATATAGGTCCCGCCGCGCCGGATTGCTAAAAAGTCGATCGCTTCTTTTAAAAGAACTGAAACATGGCCAACTTCCCCACCGCCATGCGCCCCCTTGGGGGCTTCGTCTTGCCCAAACTCGTCCGCCACTAGATGCCCAGTTCGTCGAGAGTTTTCTCATCGTCCTGCGTGAACGGGTTCTCTTCTATGTCCTTCTTGTAAACCTCGATGCTCTGCACTTCGAGGTACGTCAAATTGCCGACAACGGCCACTTCGCCCTTGATCTCGGCCGAGTCGCGCAGCAAC
>JBAVUZ010000511.1:0-21383 GCA_049697035.1 Candidatus Angelobacter sp.
CAGCAAGGCCGCGTGGACAGATTCGGTCGGAATGCCGACACCCATTCTGAATCGGTTTGGATCCTCAAAGAAGCTGCCAGGGACGACGCTGGTTTCGAAATCGGTACGCAGTAACTGGCAAAGGGAATCAACGCTTCCGTTTTTGAGGCGAGGGAAGACGATGGTCCCGTAGTCGGGCCAGAAGTAATCCAGATCGTCACGCTTGAGCAGGAAGTCATGCAGCAGGCGGCGATTTGTATGGAGCATGGACTTCATCTCGTCAGCGATCTGAGGAAGTTTTTCCAGAGCGATTACGCTCAGGAGTTCTGCGGGATGAGCGAAGGTGGCGCCGTGCAGATCATTGATTTGGAACATGCGCCGGGAAAGCTCACGTGAAGCAAGGACCCAGCCGCAGCGCAGGCCACTCAGTCCATAGGCTTTGGTCAGGCTGTTAGTCACGATGAAGCGCTCAGGATCGATATGGAACGAGCTGGAGGGCGACGATTCAAACAACATCTCGCGGTAGACTTCGTCCACCAGAACACGCGCGCCGACTTTGGCAGCAAGATTTCCAATTTCGCGGAGAGTGGAGTCGGGGACGAGAGCGCCGGTCGGATTGTGGAGATTGCAAATCACAATCAGACGCGTGCGCGGAGAGAGGTTGCGTTCAACGTCGGCCGGATCGACGGAGAAATTGTTTTCCGCGCGACGCGGAAAGCGATTGATCGCCAGGCCCAGATATTTCGCGGTGCTCAGGAGCAGTTCATAGGTGGGCTGCTCGACCAGAATTTCATCGCCGGGCTCAGTGGTGGCTGCCAGCGCAAGGTAGTTGGCTAATGACGTTCCCACGGCGCTGACGACGCAATCCTGCGGCACGCGATATCGCCGCGCGATTGCCTGAAGCAAAGGCTCATATCCATAGATGGATGGGCCGTTGATTTCCAACTGGTCAATGGTGACACCAAGTTTGGACAACGGAAAGTTAGCCACGCCGCTGGTGGCAAGATTGAATTTGGCGGCGGAATGCAGTTTGGCCCAATCCATGTAGGGAGAGTGGGCTGTGCTTCTGGAATATGTCATGCGCGTAAGGTCCGTTTCCAAATGTAATACATGGGAACGCCGGCCGCCAGAATTGCATAGCCGATCAATGTATTTTCGGGATACGTGTAGAGCGTATTTCCAACCACGGCGAGGCAAACCGCGCAGAAGAGCGCCGTGGTGAAGGGATGTCCGGGCATGGAAAATGCTGATCGCACTGGATCGCGTTGGCGAAGAACGAAGAGGGATGCGGCGGTAAGCGCCCAGAAAAGCACGTCCATGGAGGTGACGTAATTCAGGATCTTGTCATAGCTGCCGGTCAGCAGGATCACCATGGTCCAAACGCTTTGTACGGTGATGGCCAGCACCGGCGCTTGCGTTCGCGGATGGATCCACGCCAGTTGTCGAAAGAAGAGCCGGTCTTTGGCCATGGCGAAATAGACGCGCGGCGCAGTCAAAACGCTCTGGCTGAGAAATCCGAGCGTGGAGATTGCGATGGCGAGCGCGATGATGGTTGCGCCGCGTTGTCCAAGCGCCATTCGCATAACAGCAGAGGCTGGCGCGGGCGTATTTGCCAGAGTAGCTACACCGAGTGCGTGCACGCAGACGTAGTTGACGGAGAGATAAAGGAGCGCAACCGCGATTACGCCCATGATCAGTGCGCGCGGAAGATCGCGACGCGGAGCTTTCATTTCCGCCGAGGCAAAAGTGGCTGTGTGCCATCCGCCGAAAGCAAAGACCACAGGAACCATTGCCGCTCCAAAGGAGGAGAACAATCCGCCAGAGACTGGTTGGTCCAGAGCGGGTTTCCATTGGACGTGCCCATGGACCAGGAACGCTCCGGCAAAAACCAGCAAAGCTATGGCGCCGATCTTCAAAACCATGAGCCCGCTCTGGACTGTTCCTCCGGCGCGCACACCCATGCAGTTGATGATCGTAAGCAGAGTGAGAGCGACGAATGCGATCTGCCATTCGCCGGCGCGCCATCCGGTGAGTTCCAGAAAATATCGCGAGAAGGTGACTGTTACGGCGGCCATTCCGCCGGTCTGGATCACCAGCAGCAACACCCAGCCATAGAGAAAGGAAACCAGCGGATGATAGGCGTCACGCAAATAGGCGTATTGGCCACCGGCGGTGGGCATGCGGTCCGCCAGTTCGGCCCAGATAAAGCCTCCCAGGAGCGCAATGCAGCCGCCCACCAGCCACGCGCCCAGGACCAAAGACGGCGTGTGGACGCGCTGGGCGACCACATAGGGATTCATGAAGATGCCTGTGCCAATGATTCCGCCCATCACCAGCATGGTGGCGTCGAACAAGCCAAGCCGCCGGGCCAGAGATTGTGCCGAACCCGAATTGGCCTGAGGAGTGGGCGAGTTCAATTTGTCCGAGACCCGAACGAATCTTAAGCGAGGCAAGCCGGAAAGGATAGCAAATCTGCCGATCTATTCATTTACAATCTGGAATTTGTTAGGGAGGCCATTTTATGAAGAAAATTTTCTGCTTCGCCGCATTGGTATTTTCTCTGTTTTTCGTTTCATGTGGCAGTTCTTCGTCAAAGACCGGAGGCACCGCCGCAGCGACGCCGACGCCGGCGTCATCGGCATCTTCCAGTAGTGACGTTCAGCCACAATCGCCCAAGGCTGAGATTGATCCATGCTCTTTGTTCAGTCCGGCGGACGCGCAGACAATCACGGGAGTGCCCATGAAACTTGCGCCCGGCCATGGCGACATTGTTTGTATGTATGAGGAAGTGTCGCCCAAGCCGGATATGGATACCGCACGGATCTCTCTGATGGTAAACGTTGCCAGATCCATGGAGGAAGAAGATAAAGAATGGAAAAATACCAAAGACATCCGGCGGCTTAAGCCCGGAGAGAAGAACATCACCAAATTGAGTGGGATTGGCGATGAAGCCTGGTTCGATGGGAACGCTGAGAAAGGGAAAGTCAGTCTTGGCGGAATTCTGGCACGCAAGGGAAAGGCAGATTTTGCGCTGCAATCGGCGGTGCTGCAATATCGGTCATCGCTGGAAAAAATGAAGGAGATTGCGGGCCGCATCGCTGGACAGTTGCCGTAAATCGTGGCCCTGCTTCAGGCAGTCTTGCATTTTCGTCCACCACCAATGCGGGCGAGCAGTCGCTGTCCCAGGCATCCGAAGAGAAACGCCAGGCCCAACACGGCGCTGATGTGGCGGTCGCCGGAGTGGAATGTGATGGAAGGCATGTATTCATAAACGGCATAGCCGCACAGTCCCGCAAGCGCGCCGAACAAAACTGGCGTAAGGGTGATAAACAAACTGGAGGCCCCTGCCTCGCTTCGTCCGGCAATTAGCGAATGTGCCGAGCAAACCGCAGAGCCGAGCAGGCCAAAAAACAGCACGGCGGCAACCATAGGCGCGCGCCCGGGAAGGAAGATGAACGGCGCTGACGCCACCGCAGCTAATCCGCAGATGATCAAGAGAATGCGAAGGTGGTCGCCAACGATCCGGGTTTTAAAATGCTGGTGGCTGAAATCTTCATTGCGCAAGGCAATGGCGTCGGCCACATTTTCGGCGGAAAGCTGATCTTCAGGACCTGAGAGTAAGCTTTCCATGGCTGCGGCGCGCCAGGAATTGATTTTCAAGGATTCCTCGCGCAGAACATGCGCGCGATTGGCAAGTTCGATTTGATTCATTCCAAAGACGGCATAGCGCTGCGCCGCATGCAAGCCGAACCAGCCGCCTTCAATGTCGTCGCTTTCAAGGCAGCGCAAAACGTTGTTGAGCTGTTCGTGCGCTGCGATGGCCCAGAAATTATCTGGGCGCGCACTGCGACGCTCCAGGAATCCAAGTTCCACGCGAAAAGCTTCGCATTCCCGCAGCAGACGCGAGTGCGCACGGTGCGTTTCCACGGACAGGTTCTTGGCGATCTCGGGCCTTGCGGCCGCAACATGGCTCGCGGCTGTCGCAACATGGCTTTGCGCGGGCACAGCTGGCGCGGCCGGTATTTCCGATTGCTTTGGGATGCTTCCGACCCGAGAGAGCAGCGCTTTTTCCTGCGCATGGGTTAGGCGTTCAATAGCGGCTGGAACCTGAAGCCACAACGCTTCGCCAATTTGCTCATTGTTCCTGCTGCCTTTTTCTTCAACGAGGGTCATCTTCCAGAAGAGCACAACCTTGGGCACTCCATTGTCCGAATAGCTGATGGTGCCCAGATAATTTCCGATGCGGCAGGAGCAGCCGGTCTCATCCTCCACTTCGCGCATGGCCGCTTCCTGGAAGGACTCGCCATCTTTTACTTTGCCACGCGGAAGTGTCCAATCCTGATGGCGTTTGCGGTAAACCACCATCACTTCATCGCCGCGAGGAGTACTGCGCTGCAGGATACCGCCGGCGGCTTTGATAACCGGCGGATCTACCGGAGCAATCGGAGCAATCGATGTCGCCATAGTTTGAGAGAAATTCTAATTTTGGATTGTAACCCGTATCACGAGAAATGAAAGAGTCATTTTTACTGCAGAACGTCTGCACCCAGCTGTTGTTTCCCAATGGTGGTCGCGTTCAGTGCGCCGGCAATGTCATACGCCTGATAGCCGCGCAAAATCTTCCCCATCGGCGCAGGCCGAAGAACATATACGTACGGACGGGGCGGTTGAGCATGTTCTTCGCGTTCCACCTCAAACCATCAACCGTTAATGCCAATGGTGACGCTGGAGTTACAGTCGGGCTTTGGCGTGGCTGAGGCAACCGTATCCGCCTGTCTGGGAGGTGCTCCACTGCATCTGCCACCGCTGCATCCTGGCGTTGCCGTCTGACTAATCCTGATGTTGAATCAGAAAGTTTGAAGAGAAGAAGAACCAGCAGGCTGGGGACAATTTCAGCCGTAATGAGACTGCCAATAAAACGGACAGCACCTTCCAGCGTAACGTAGAGCAGAAAAACTGACAGCGGATGAAAAAAGAATTCAAGGACAACAAGAACGGTAACGACGGCTTCGCCTGTCGAATTCACGCCACCCATGTGCGGAGCTGCTTGCTGCAATCGCAAGATGAAAAAATCCTTGACTTGAACGATGAGAATGAACGCAGTCAGAAGAAACTGCGCCAGTCCGCCCCACATTGCAGCGCGCAGGACTGTGAGCTGCGAACTGGGCCGCCAGGCCTGCCGGACCTTTGCCGGACAGAATGAAAGCAGGAAATCCCGCAAGATAGTATGCATGGTCTCGGTGATCTGGAGAGTACATCTGGCGCAATGGCTTCAGCAAGCAATTTTGATTTTGATCTTTCCGCCCTGATTTTCAAAAATTCATGCCTTGGCCAACAGGGCGCGGGGTTGCCTTAGTCCTATGGAATTAAGGGGGAACTGGCAAATTATATGAAAAAACGATGAAGTCCTGAGCCAACTAGAGAGAGGTGAGCTGATTCAAAGACATCTTGAGAGGTGCAAGTTCCCTTGAGACGAGCATTTTTATTTTTTTTCAGCCCTCTATTTCTGGCCCTAACAATTGGATGCGGTGGTGTCAAAGGTTCGTCGATCACCCCCACACCCACTCCGACTCCGGTGACACAAGCAGCTGTAATTAAGAACGTTGTTGTAGTAATTATGCAGAACCGCTCATTCGATAACCTTTTCGGTACTTTCCCGGGCGCCAACGGGATAAAGGCCGGAGTTCCAGGCTTCACGCAGGTCACCTCAACCGGGGCAACAGTTACGCCACAACTGCTGACCAGTACCTCCACGCCGGACCTGCCGCATAACCGCAATGACTTTCTGCGCACCTGGGATTTGGGTGCCATGGACAAGTTTGCCTTCTATAACGGCGTAACTTCCATGGGGTATTATGACAACACGACGCCAGGAATAGCCACGCTGTGGAGTTGGGCCCAGCAATTTGCATTGGCTGACAATTTCTTTGCTTCGGTCATGGGCGACGCTCCCTCGAATCAGCTTTATCTGGTCGCCGCGGATGACAACAACAATCCGGACACGCTTCAGCCGTTTTTTCCTCCCTGCAACACTCAGGTAAAGGCGAGCGCGGGATATACGTTCCAGCACGTGGGAGATCAATTGGCGGCCAAAGGCCTGAAATGGGGCTGGTACTCGGAAGACCTGAACAATTGCACCGTTTACGTGCCCCAGGAAAATCCGTTCCAGTTCTTCACCGACGTGCACAGTTCCACCAGCGTGAAAGACTTTTCCAATTTCGCCACCGATTTAAGCTCGGGCAACCTGCCTGCGGTTTCCTTTATACAGCCCGCGCCGGCGCATAACATGCATCCCGGCAGCGGTCCTGTAGTCAATGGCATTACCTGGCTTGACGGGTTCATTAAGCAGATACAGGCAAGCCCGGCTTGGTCCAATACAGCGATCATCGTAGTTTGGGATTCGAGCGGCGGCTGGTGGGACCACGTGCCGCCACCGCAGGTCGATGCCCAGGGTTTTGGACCAAGGGTACCAATGCTGGTGATCTCGCCGCTTGCCAAGAAGAACTACATCTCGCACGTCCAGATGGATGACGTTTCGATACTGAAATTCATCCAGGGCACGTTTGGTTTGGCGCCCTTAAATGCACGAAACCAATTGGGCAGCGATCTCAGCGACATGTTCCAATGATTGGCGATTTGTTGCAAGGTTGATAACTTAGGCAGGAAAAGGGCTGCGCTGTATTTCTGCGCAGCCCTGAGTTTTTTGCACTGGATCACTCAATCATCAAGCCACTCGGGATTTTATTTGGAGGGCGTTTCTTCCGCGATGCCCAGATAGGCGCGCCGCACGAATTCATTGTTCATCAGCATTTCCGTGGAGCCTTCCAGGGTGATGCGGCCGGTTTCCATCACGTATCCGTAATGAGAAATTTGCAGGGTATAATTCACGTTTTGTCCCACCAGAAGAATCGTGACGCCCTGGCGCGCAATGTTGGTAATGAATTCAAAAATCTCATCGACCAGTTTGGGCGCGAGTCCGAGCGATGGTTCATCCAGCATGAGTAACTGAGGCTCGGACATCAACCCGCGGCCGATGGCGCACATCTGCTGCTCGCCGCCGGAAAGTGTGCCGGCCATCTGATGGCGGCGCTCTTTCAGCCGGGGGAAAAGTCCGTAGATCCGTTCCAGCCCGGGATGCGCCTTGGGGCGGAACTGGCGCAGAAAACATCCCATCAGAAGATTTTCTTCTACTGACATTCCGGGCCAAAGCTGGCGGCCTTCAGGCACCAGACTGATGTGGCGGCGGACGCGATCACGGGGTGACAGGGCAGTAATGTCATCCCCGTTGAGCAGCAGGCGGCCCTTTTTCGCTCGAAGCATGCCGGCAACGGTATTGAGTGAAGTTGTTTTGCCGGCGCCGTTGGAACCTATCATGCATGTGACTTTGCCTCTGGCCACGGAGAACGAGACGCCCCACAGGACCTGGGTCGCGCCATAACTTACTTCAAGTCCTTCGACGACCAGGATCTTGTCATTTTGTTTTGTTTCACCCTGCGGCTCAGCCACGCTTATCGTCCCCAAAGGTTGTTTTTCCCAGATAAGCTTCGATCACTGAAGGATCGTTTTGGATATCTTCTGGCTTGCCCTCAGCCAGCTTCCGGCCAAAGTTCAGCACGGTGATGCGATCACAAACGGACATGATCGCTTTCATGTCATGCTCCACATACATAATTGTGGTGCCGCCCTCGCGCACGCGCTGAATTAGATCCATCATGGCGCGGGTTTCTGCGCCAGTAAGTCCACCGCAAATTTCATCGAGCAATAACAACTCAGGGTTCGTGGCCAGTGCGCGCGCTACTTCCAACCGCTTTTGATCTCCCAGGGAAATCGCGGACGCAAGGACATTCGCCTTATGCTCAAGTCCAACCATTTTCAAAGCTTCCATGGCATGTTCCCGGGCGATGGAAGTACGCGTTACCGCGCGGCGGCCATAGTGCACGGCCAGTTGCACATTTTCGAGCACCGTCATGGCTTTGAACGGACGCACCACCTGATGGGTCCGCGCCACGCCCTTTTTCACCAGGGAAGCTGCGTCCATGCCCGTGACATCTTTACCGTGAAAATGTATCTGGCCGCCGGAGGGACGGACCGCGCCGGTAATCAGGCTGAAAAGCGTTGTCTTGCCTGCGCCATTGGGACCGATGAAGCCGCAGATCTGTTTTTCCGGGATATCAAAGCTCACGTCCTTTAACGCCGCCACGCCCCCAAAGTACTTGGTCAGCGCCTGGACTTCCAGAATCTTCACTTTTTCTCCTCACCCGGTGTCCCCGGTCGGCCCCGGTTTTGGCCGGCTGGGGTGGTCATCCGGGGTCCCCGGCAAGCTTGGTTTTGGCTTGCTGGGATGGAAAGAGCCGGAAAAGACGCCGCAAGAGACCCAGCAGGCCATCAGGCTCCAGCAAGATGATCGCTATTAATAGTGAACCATAAATCAGCAGATGAAGATTGGGAAATTTTACTGATATCTGCTCTTCCACCATGCCGTAAATCACGCCGCCCAGCACCGGTCCCCAGACCGTTCCAATGCCGCCAATCACAGGCATGAGCAGAATGGAGATGCCTGTCTGGAAAGCAAAAACGTCTCCGGGATAAAAGAATGCCGCGCGCCGCGCGTAAATGCCCCCGGCAATGCCTGTAAGCCCAGCGGCAATCGCATGGACCCAAAGCTTGGATGTGTACGGATTCACGCCCAGATCAGCGGCGGCATCTTCATCTTGCTTGATGGCGCGCAAGGCCAGTCCGAACTTGCTATTGGCGATGATGGTGGAAACCAGGACCGCCAGCGCCACTGCTGCAATCGCGGAATAATAATGCTCGTCCGGACTGAAAGGCTGGTTTTCCGTGATCCGGTAGCCGCTGGATCCACCGGTGACATCCAGATTATTCATGATCACGCGGACGGCTTCAGTCACGCCAATAGTAGCGATGACGAAATAAGGACCGCGCAGGCGAAACGTGGGCAAGCCAATCAGGAAAGAGGCAAGCATGGCAATGGCCGCGCCGCCGATAAAGCCGAAGTATGGACTGTGTCCGGCGTGCATTAGCAGCGCCGTGGTGTACGCCCCTAACCCAAAGAAGACGGCAAACCCAAACGAAACCTGGCCTGCCATGCCGCCAAGCAGGTTCCAGCCCAGGCTGGTGGTTGTCCATACCGCGGTGATAAACAGCAACCGGATGAGATTGTCGCTGGGATTGGTTTTAGGCAGCAACAGCAGAACTGCCAGCAACAGCCACGGCAGAATGGTTTTGAGCCAGCCAACCACTCCCGAAGGTCGCCTCATGCGGCTTTCCATTTCCGGTTGAACAAACTGGACAGGCCTTTCGGCAAAATCAGCAGAACCACGACCAATAATGCGAACGGGATTACCTGCTGGTAGCTCGGAGGGAGGTAATGGAAAGACCATCCATGCCAGTAAACCGGCAGTGGGATGTTGATTCCAAACGTTTCCAGGATAGCCAGCAGGATTGCTCCCAGCGCGACACCAGAAACGGATTCCAGTCCGCCCAGGACGATGATTACAAATGACCGCAACAGAAAAGGCCGGCCAAAATCCGGACTGAAGGAAAAGAGCATGCCAAGCAAGCCGCCCGCAAATCCTGCGAATGCCGACCCCAGGCCGAAGGTAAGCCGCGCAGTTTTTTGATCGTCAACTCCGACGATCTGCGCGGCATATGGATTCTGAATCAGCGCGCGCATGGACCTGCCAAACCAGCTGCGGTGAAACACAATTTGCAGGACGGCCATGCAAAAAACTGCCGCCGCAAATACCACCAGATTTACCTTGGGGATCGAGATCTGGCCGATCTGCACGGAAGAAAGCGTGAGCGGCGTGAGAATTGATTGGTCTTCATTGCCCCAAATCAGGTAAGCAATGTTCTGCAGGACAAGCCAGAATCCAAACATCAGCAGAAGCGACGCGAGTGTCGGAGTATCGGATTTCGGAAGCCACCGGATCAGGAGCCAGTGCACGGCCATCCCAAAAAGAAAGAAAACCGGCAGGGCGAGCACAGAGCCAAGAATTGGATCAACGTGGAAGCGCTGAAACATTTCCAGGGCAAAATACGCGCCCAGCATCAGGAACCCGGCGTGCGCCAGGTTCACTATTTTCATGACTCCGTAAATCACGGTCATCCCTACTGCCATCGCCGCATACACTCCGGCCAGCAGCAGGGACTTCAATAGCAGGTCGAGATACTCGACAGCATCCATGGGATTGCAGGGTTCCCTGTTGTAAGTGCCATTTCTTACTTATTGGGGTTCGGTGCAACCGGTTCGCCGGTTGCAGCGTCTTTGGGGAAAACGATGTCCACCTTGTTGCCAGGCTTGTTTTGCGTGATCACAAAGGGATATTCAGATTGTCCGTTGGCGGCAAACTTCAAAACCTGGCCAGGAAGCACTGAATCCTTCAACTGTGCTTTTTTAAGGGCATCGCGGATGGCAGTCTTATCCAGCGAACCGGCGGCCGTGATTGCCTGGGCCAGGATTCGCATACCGTCATATGCCGGAGCGGAGTACCAGGAATCAACGTCATGACCGGTGAAGGCTTTATAGTCCGTGGCAAACTTCTTGGCCTGAGGATAAGGCAGCATGTTTGACCACCAGATGCCGGCAAAGATGTAGTCTGTCCCCGCGCCCAGCGCCTGGCGGGCGTTCGCTTCAGGTCCCCTCGCTCCGTAGCTCACCATTTGATGGTGCAGGCCATTCTGCAAGTATTGGCGATGCATGGTGATGTAGTCCGGCAAATGCGCGTCAGAAAGGAAAATATCCGCATGGCTGTTCTTCACTTTCTGCAATATGCCGGAAAAGTCGGTGGCTCCCAGTTCAAACTTTTCATTCAGGACAATCTGGAAGTAGCCAGGATGCTTGTTGGACCAGTCGGTGAAGCCCTGGACGTAATCGGTGCCGTGATCAGTGTTCTCTACCACCATGGCGACCTTCAAACCCTTTTTGAGCTTGCCCTGGTCCATGAGTGAACCCAGAAATTCAGCCGACGTGGTTCCAATCAGCGCTACCGGGCTCAGGCTTCCGAAAGCGTATTGATAGCCTTTACCGAAAATGGCTGTTGCGCCAGCTCCAGTGGTGATCCACGGGGTCTTATATCGGTCTGCCATCACGGATTCGGCGGTGCCCAGTGCTGTCGAGTAGCCGCCCAGAACGGCGACAACGCCATCTGAGCTCATGGCCCGCTCGGTCAGCGAGGCGGACTTTTTAGAGTCGGTGCCATCATCGTAAAAGACCTCTTCTACCTTGAGCTTTTTGCCTTTGCTCTTCACCATGATCCCGCCAGCGTCGTTGATCTGTTTGATTGCGAGTTCAATACCTTCCTTCTGATATTGGCCAGGCTTGCTCTCGCTCCCGGTGGTGGGCAGGACCACCCCAATTTTGATAGTGTCGTCGGCGACGGCAGCGCGGCTGGAGCCGGTGCAAAGCGTTACGATCCCACCCAAAGCCAATGCCAGTATTGAAGCGCGGCGGATGTTCTGGCCAATGAAAATTAAAGTCCCCCTCATGAATCCCTCCTCAAGGCAGTATGTGGCCCAATATGACATAAGGCCGGAGTTTTTAAGATATCAGCGACATGGCTGGTAAATACAGATGGTGCATGATATTCCTGCGAGTGATGATTCACAAGTGGGGCATTGAATCCGGCTTGAGCCATGCTCCATGGGTCCTTGCCGGCCCAGGCGTTCCGTAAGCGATTCATGTTCTCCGATTCATTTCTGCTTGACATCTACGGTAATCCGACTACCCTAGGTTGCCAAATGGACAATCGGGTCCGACCTGCTGTTAGTGCAGGCCAGGGGGCCGGGAGATCCCAATTTTTCAGCCACGTTACCAGGAAATGGCTGAGGCCAAGGTCCCTTGCAAGTATAGACAGAGGGCAAATTTTTGTTTTCATACGGCATTATGCTCAGTTTTGATGCTTCAAGATCAGCTCAACATTACAGAGACCAGGTCCGGCCGGCCTGGCTCTTTTCCAGGAGGGCCGTATGTCCAGTGCTGCAATGCCGGTGACTTCATCGGACCAGATTTCGACTTCAAAGATTTGGATGGTGATCTTAGCTTCAGCCGTCGGCACGATGATCGAGTGGTACGACTTTTACATTTTTGGCAGCCTCACAGCCATTCTGGCTCTGAAATTTTATCCAACCGGCAATGACAAGTTTGCATATATTGCGTATTTGGCTACGTTCGCCGTTGGCTTTGTGGTGCGTCCCTTCGGCGCGCTATTTTTTGGTCGAATTGGCGACCTGGTAGGACGCAAATATGCGTTCCTGGTTACGCTCAGCATCATGGGCGGCGCAACAATCCTGATCGGTCTGTTGCCGACGTACGCCACGGCAGGCTGGTTCGCGCCGATCGCATTGATCCTGATTCGTGTCTTGCAAGGCCTGGCTCTTGGCGGCGAGTACGGCGGAGCCGCGGTTTACGTGGCTGAGCACGTGCCTGACGACAAGCGCGGGTACTACACCAGTTTCATTCAGATCACCGCTACTCTTGGCTTGTTCATCTCCATTCTGGTCGTTCTCGGTACGCAATCTTCGATGAGTGCGGCAGATTTCAGCCGTTACGGATGGCGAATTCCGTTCCTGATTTCATCCCTACTGCTGGCCATCTCGATTTACATCCGCTTGAAGATGGAGGAGTCGCCGATTTTTGCCACGCTCAAGAGTGCGGGCATGAGTTCTTTGCAGCCCCTGCGTGACGCTTTTGGCAACTTTGCAAACTTAAAGCAGGTAGCCATCACGCTCTTTGGCGCAACCGCCGGCCAGGGCGTGGTCTGGTACACGGGACAGTTCTTCGCGCTGTTCTACATGCAGACCGTGCTGAAGATCAATGCTAAGACCGCGAATTACATCATCGTGTGGGCGCTGCTCTTCGGCATGCCGCTGTTTACGGTTTTCGGCATCCTTTCTGACAAGATCGGGCGGAAATGGATCATTATGCTGGGCTGCCTGTTTGCGGTCTTAAGTTATCTGCCCATTTATCACGCCATGCATGATGCCGCAGGGAACAACGTGGAGACATTCACGTCATCCAAGGCCAAAGCGACCGGCGCTACGGTGCTCACTGCCATGACGAAAGATCCCACCGGCAAGCTGGTTCCGGCCAAAGAAGCACCCAACCCGGACACCAAGAAATTGATTTTCTTGGTGTGGCTGCAGATGATATGGGTGTGCATGGTTTACGGTCCCATGGCTGCTTATCTGGTGGAGGCGTTTCCCGCAAAGATTAGGTATACGTCGTTATCATTGCCGTACCACATTGGCAACGGCGTGTTTGGAGGCTTGCTGCCGCTCATTGGCATTTGGGTGAGCGCCAGTACGGGCCACATTTATGCCGGACTGTGGTACCCCATGGGTATTGCCGGGCTGACGTTTATCGTGGGCTCGATTCTGCTGCGTGACACCAAGGGCGTGAAAATATGGAACGAAGTGGCTGCGCCTGCTGCGGGCGGCGTCCGCAGATAGACCCGCGTGCTAGTTTGCACACGGACGGCTCTATAGGTGTAGGATAATCTGTTTCGGACTGGCGGGTGGCGGCCGTTGCCACCCGTTAGTTCGTTACGGCCCAAACCCCTGCGGGCCGTGCGACTTTGAGCGATTCGATTGAGAAATCCAAGAGGTCCATGCCATGGCTGACGCTCGTGTAATGAAGCAAAAAGAACAAGAGACAGAGGTCAATGAGGCGCAGATCGCTGTCCATTGGAAAGAAGAGCAGTACTTTTACCCCAGCTCGAAATTTATTGGGCAAGCTTATCTGACCGACCCCGCCGTTGATCAGCGCTTCAGCGAAAAGAATTTTCCCGAATGCTTCCGTGAATATGCAGACCTGTTGAGCTGGGACCAGTATTGGCACACCACGCTCGATACCAGTGACGCCCCTTTCTGGAAGTGGTATGCCGGAGGCAAGCTCAACGCCTCTTATAACTGTATTGACCGCCATCTGGAGAAATACCGGAACAAAGCAGCATTTGTCTTTGTGGGCGAGCCGGAAGACGTTCCGCCGCTCTCCATCACCTACCAGGAGCTTTATTACCGGGTTAATGAAATGGCGGCGCTCCTGCGCGATTTTGCGGGATTGAAGGCGGGAGATCGCGTCACCATCCACATGCCGGTGGTTCCGGAGTTGCCGATCACAATGCTGGCCTGCGCCCGCTTAGGCGTAATCCATTCTGTGGTTTTTGGCGGATTCAGCGGAGAGGCTTGCGGCATGCGCGCCGCCGATTCAGGCAGCAAGGTACTGGTGACCATTGATGGCTATTACCGCAGCGGCGCCATGACTGATCACAAGGAAAAGGCCGACATCGCCGTAAAAGCGGCCAAGGATGAAAAGCATACGATTGAAAAAGTCCTGGTCTGGCACCGCGAGCCGGGAAAATACAACTCGAAGACGCCGATGGTCGAAGGACGTGACTTCTTTGTCGAGGACGTGCTGAAGAAATATGCAGGAAAGACGGTCGCGCCCGTTCCAATGCCTTCAGAGGCTCCGCTTTTCCTCATGTATACAAGTGGCACCACGGGTCGTCCAAAAGGCTGCCAGCACGGAACTGGCGGATATCTCTCTTACGTCGCGGGTACTACCAAATACATTCAGGACCTTCATCCCACTGACGTTTACTGGTGCATGGCCGATATCGGCTGGATTACGGGCCACTCTTACATCGTTTATGGGCCTCTGGCGCTGGCGGCAACCAGCGTTCTCTATGAAGGCGTGCCGAACTATCCTGACGCGGGGCGGCCTTGGCGCGTCGCTAAGCGCCTGAACGTAAATATTTTCCATACATCGCCGACGGCGATCCGCATGCTGCGCAAAGCCGGCCCTGACGAACCCGCAAAATACGACTACCACTTTAAGCATATGACGACCGTGGGCGAGCCCATTGAGCCTGAGGTCTGGAAGTGGTATCACGAAGTTGTGGGCAAGGGCGAGGCCGTGATCGTCGATACATGGTGGCAGACGGAGACTGGCGGCTTTCTTTGCAGCACCAAGCCGGCCATCGATCCTATGAAGCCGGGCAGCGCCGGGCCAGCATTGCCGGGGATTTATCCGGTGATCTTTGATGAAGAAGGCAAGGAAGTAAAAGGCGGTTCAGGCAAGGCAGGGAACATCTGCATCCGAAATCCGTGGCCGGGCATGTTCCAAACCATTTATGGTGACCGCGACCGTTTTGTAACGCAGTACTACCGCAAGTACAACAAAAATCCCAAGAGCAAAGATTGGCGTGACTGGCCGTACTTTGCCGGTGATGGCGCTGTGCAGGCTCCAGACGGCTACTTTAGAATTCTTGGCCGCGTGGATGACGTAATCAACGTCGCTGGTCATCGCCTGGGGACAAAAGAGCTGGAATCGGCTTGCCTCACGGTGAATGAAGTTGCCGAAGCCGCTGTGATTCCAGTAGTGGATGAAGTGAAAGGCCGAGTGCCGGAAGTCTACGTTTCCCTGAAGCCCGGCCAGCACAATGCCGCCGCCGTTTCTGAGGCCGTGACCAAGGCGATTGAACATCAGATCGGCAAGATTGCCCGTCCGAAAAAAGTCCATGTAGTTCCGGACATGCCAAAAACGCGCTCGGGAAAAATCATGCGCCGTGTGCTCGCCGCAATTTCCAATCAAATGGATACCGGAGACGTGACCACGCTGGCAAATCCTGATGTAGTCGAACATATCCGTGTGATGGTTCAGGGCAACCGACCGGTAGTAACTAAAGATGTTCCTGAAGATGTAAAGCGTTTTGGCGAAGAACGTTGATAGGGAAGCCGATAAGTAAAATCTTAAGATTCACATTGGCGATTGCCAACCAATCGCTGAAGCACTGAGGAGGCAACATGAAGGATGAAAAGAAGGGCAAGGGTGTAAGCAGAAGAGATTTCATGAAAATTGCCGGGGCCGGCGGTGTAGCTGCTGGATCGCTCGGGCCTGCATTCCTGTTTCCTGAGCGCGCCGCGGCGCAGCAGAAAACGCTCAAGATTTTGCAGTGGAGCCACTTTGTTCCCGCTTACGACACATGGTTTGACAGCACCTTCGCCAAACAGTGGGGCGAGAAGCACAATACCAACGTGGTAGTTGACCACATCAACCTGGTCGATCTCAATACCCGTGCCGCATCGGAAGCGCAGGCCAAAAAGGGCCACGATCTCTTCATGTTCCTCTCACCGCCCGCGGCGTATGAAAACCAGGTCATTGACATGGCCCACGTCTACCAGGAAGTGGAGAAGAAACACGGCAAGAAGATCGATCTGGCCCACAAATCGACGTTCAATCCGAAGACCAAAAAGTATTACGCGTTCTCTGATTCGTACGCGCCCGATCCGGGCAACTGGCGGAAAGACCTCTTTTCACAAGTCGGTTTCCCCAACGGCCCTGACACCTATGACGACCTGCGCAAAGGCGCCAAGGCGATCAAAGAGAAATTCGGCAATCCCTGCGGTCTTGGACTGTCACAGGAACTCGATACCAGCATGGCCATGCGCGCTCTGCTGTGGTCTTTTGGTGGAGCGGAGCAGGATGAAGCCGGCAATGTCACCATCAATTCCAAAAACACAATAGAAGCCCTGAAGTTCATGAAGGCGCTCTACCAGGAAGCGGAAACCCCGGAAGTGTTTACCTGGACGCCGCCATCGAATAACCAAGCCATGCTGGCCGGAAAAGTTTCCTATGTGGCGAATGCAATTTCTATCACGCGCCAATCTGAAAGAGAAAAACTTCCCATTGACAAGAACATTATGGTCAGCCGGGCATTGAAGGGGCCCGTGCGCCGCATCGCCGCAGAGCACGTGATGGATTGTTACGTGATCTGGGAATTTGCGGAGAACAAGGACGGCGCGCAGCAATTTCTGATCGATTACATTGATGCCTTCCATGAGGGTTTCACCGCTGGTCAGTTCTATAATTTCCCCTGCTTCCCATCGACGGTCCCCAACCTGGCGAAGGAGATTTCAAACGATCCCCGGTCGACTCCGCCAGACAGATACAAGGTGCTGGGAGACGTTTTGGATTGGGCGACCAACGTCGGCTACCCCGGATACTGCTCCGCGGCAATCGACCAGGCATTCAAGAGCTGGGTGATACCCACGATGTTTGCCACGGTTGCGAATGGCAAGGCAACTCCGGAAGACGCTGCTAAAACGGCGGAAGCCGAATACAAACGCATCTTCGAGAGATTCAAATAAACTGAGGACCCTGAATGGCCGTTGTTGAAACCCGAAAACTAACCAAGGTATTTAAGCAAGGAGAGCTCGGAGCAGTTAACGAAGTAGACCTGGAAACTCGCGAAGGCGAGTTTCTGGTTTTTCTGGGACCTTCGGGCTCCGGAAAAACCACGCTCTTGCGGATGATCGCCGGCCTGGAATCCCCCACGGCCGGCGAGATCCTGATTGGCGGCAAAGTGGTGAACGATCTCACGCCGCGTGAGCGCCGCATTGCCATGGTATTCCAGAGTTACGCGCTCTATCCGCACCTTACGGTTTACAAGAATATTGCATTTCCCCTGAAAGCGCAGAATGTCCCCAAACATCTGCACAAAGAGAAAGTGGAGTGGGCCTCGTCACTGCTTGGCATCGGAGCATTGCTGCAGCGCAAGCCGCGCGAGCTCTCCGGCGGTGAACGCCAGCGCGTGGCTCTTGCTCGTGCCATCGTCCGTGAGCCCTCGGTCTTTCTGCTGGATGAACCGCTTTCCAACCTCGACGCAAAGCTGCGTCTTTCCGCGCGTGAAGAGCTGGAGCGGTTCCATCGCCGCGTCGGGACTACCACCATTTACGTCACGCACGATCAAGTGGAAGCCATGGCAATGGGTGACCGTGTGATGGTGCTCAACAAAGGCGTGGTGCGGCAACTGGGTACTCCCAAGGAAGTTTATGACGATCCGGCGGATACTTTTGTTGCCACCTTTCTCGGCTCGCCGCCGATGAACCTGATCGAAAATGGCGATCTGATCATCGGATTTCGCCCCGAGCACTTCCGTCTTGCCGTGGACATGAAAGAACCCGACAAGGTCCTCTTTAAGTTTCGCGTAGACAACGTGGAATATTTAGGTGCTGAGTTTATCCTCGCGGGTATCCTGGTGGGCGGCAAGGCTGATGGCAAGAAAGTGATTGCGCGCCTGCTGCTGGGACACAACTTTGAGGTGGGCGTTACCTACGACTTTGCTGTGCCGGCGCGGGAGTTGAAGTTCTTTGATCGGACGACGGAAAAAAAAGTCCCAGCGAGGACAGTTTCATGGCAGTAGGCACCGTGAAAATCAAGTCCGCCGGCGCTGCGCAAAGCCCAATGCTGGGCTTGGCTATGTTCAGCCCTGCGGTACTATACATCGGCCTGCTGATTGGCGCGCCATTCCTCCTGGCCATTTTTTATGCCTTCAGCGATGCGCGCATCGGCGGAGGGCCATTGCACTATGTTGGTCTTGAGAATTTTCGCAGCATCCTGCAGAGCCCTAGTTTTCAAAAAGCGGTGACGAATTCCATCATCTTCACCATTGCGGCCCAGATCGTCGTGATTGTCTCTTCAACCATCCTGGCCATTGCCCTGGAGAAGCCGTTTCGCGGGCGCGGGATCATTCGGTTTCTGATCCTGCTGCCATGGGTGGCTCCCGTGTCGCTGGGCACAATCGGATGGAAGTGGATTCTCGATTCCATTTACAGCGTGATTACCTGGGTGCTGATCTGGCTGGGATTTGTTAGTCGATTCGCTCCACCAATGTGGCTGGGAGAAGATAAGCTGGCGATGGCATCTGTGATCCTGGTGTTCTGCTGGCGCTTGATCCCATTTTCTACGGTGATCCTGCTGGCTGGCCTGACAGCCATTCCCAAAGAAATTCCAGAGGCCGCAGCCATCGATGGCGCGGGTTTCTGGCGAACATTATTTCAGATCAACCTGCCCATGATGACACCGATTGTGGGCGTGGCAGTTCTGTTCGGCACTGTGTTTACTTTTACGGACCTGGCGGTGGTCAACCTTCTAACCAATGGTGGTCCGTACGACTCTACGCAAACATTGCCCAATCTGGCGTTTAACCAGGGCATTCAGGGCAGTGATCTGGCCGCGGGCGCGGCGATTTCAGTATTTCTCATTCCTGTTCTGGTGGTGATTGCCTATTTCATGCTGCGTCTGGCTCATCGTGCGGAGGTGGTGTGATGGCTATAGCAGCCAAATTCAGCGCGACCACCGCCAGTGTCAAGAGGCCGTTAGGGATTACTATCATCAGCACTCTATTGCTGGTTGCCGCCGTGGCCCTGCTGGGAATAACGCTAATGCATCACGTTGGCGGACTCACCGGTGTGTTCAGGCTGGTAGCAGTGCTGGTGATGGTGCTAATCGCCCTGGGTTTATGGAAGCTGCACAATGCGGCCCGCACTTTTCTGTTCTTTTTGTGTGCCGCTGATGTCATCGGCTGCCTGATGGCGCTGTTTTTGTATGCCTTGCGCCAGTCGCATTACCAACTGGCGGTGTTCCTCGTGATCCAGATGTGCATCGCCGCAGCTTTGATCTGGTATTTGCGATCGGAGAGCGTAACCAGGGCGTTTGAAAACCTGAATCCCTGGCCCACCACAGTAAAGATGCTGGTGCTCACGGTGTTCACCGTGCTACTGGCGTTTCCGTTTTACTGGATGGTGATTGCCACATTCAAGCAAAACATTGATCTCTACGGAATGGAGAACAACCCGTTCATCTTCAATCTTCCGCCAACACTCGACAATCTGCGCCTGCTGTTTACGCAGACGCGGTTCCTGCGCTGGCTGGAGAACACGGTCGTGGTTGGGGTGATCGTGGTAATCATTACTCTCCTGCTGGCGCTCCCTGCAGCATATGCATTGGCCCGGCTTACTGGCAGATGGGGAGAACGGCTGGGTATTGGGATTTTTCTTACCTATCTTGTGCCTCCGACTTTGCTGTTTATTCCGCTGTCCCGGGTTGTGGCTTCACTGGGTTTGCAGGACACCATCTGGTCGCTGGTGCTGGTCTATCCCAGCATCACCGTGCCCTTTTCCATCTGGCTGCTGATGGGTTTCTTCAAGTCGATTCCCAAGGAACTGGAGGATGCCGCCATGGTGGACGGGCTTACCCGGTTTGGCGCGTTCATCAAGATGGTGGTCCCGATCTCGCTTTCGGGAATCCTGACCGTGGTGATCTTCACGTTTACTCTGGTGATGCAGGAATATGTCTATGCCCTCACGTTCATTTCGCCGGAGTCACAGCAAATGGTGGGAGTAGGAATCCCCATCTTTCTGGTGAGGGGTGATGTATATTTCTGGGGATCGCTGATGGCGGCCTGCTTAATTGCCAGCTTGCCGATTGCTTTTCTGTACAATTTGTTCCTCGACCGGTTCATTGCCGGGTTTACAGTGGGGGCGGTTAAAGGCTAAGAGAACCTTACGCTTTGGCTAACCTTTAGAAATTCCAAAAGACGCGTGCGTCTGGTGTGTGCTCTAGATTGGGGGCACGCTTATATTTTTTATTAGGATCTACCTCAACAAGCCGCCCCAGATCACACAAAAGACTTGACAGATCAGCGCCAAGGGCTGAAAGTTGTGGCGCACTTTTACGCCTCATTTCGTCTGCACGTGGCCCGGGGTCGGGGTGCGATAGGTTCTTAAGTTGGGCCAACGGAAGTTCTCAATTCAGGAGAAACTGATGCCGACTTGGACACAAATTTATGATCCGTTTGGACACTGGTGGCTCTCAGCGCTGGTGGCAGCTTTGCCAATTGTTGTGCTGTTCACCATGATGGCGGGCTTTCGCGTTAAGCCTCACTGGGCTGCTCTTTCAGGGGCGGGAACGGCTGTCCTTGTTGCCTGCCTGGCCTTTCACATGCCGGTTTCGCTGGCCGCTGGCAGCTTCCTTTATGGTGTTTCTACAGGGTTGCTGAATATCGTCTGGATTGTGGTGGCCGCTGTTTACCTGTATGACATTGCCGTCAGCACTGGCGATTTTGAGATTATGAAGTCCTCCGTGGCCGGAATTACCGCCGACCGCCGCTTGCAATTGCTTCTGGTGGCCTTCTGCTTTGGCGCGTTCATTGAAGGATGCGCGGGCTTTGGCTCTCCGGTGGCGATTGCCGGAGCTTTTATGATCGGTCTGGGATTCAAGCCGTTCCACGCGGCGGCGCTGAACCTTATTGCCAATACCGCGCCTGTAGCCTGGGGCGCTATTGGAACGCCAGTGCACATGTTGGCCACTGTCACGGCAATGCCGGAAGCCGATATGAACGCCATGATCGGCCGCATTCTGCCCATCACGGCATTGATTGTGCCGTTCTGGCTGGTCCGTGCGATGGTTTCGTGGAAGGAAACCTTTGAGGTTTTCCCGGCCATTGCAGTTGTAGGCATTTCCTTTGCCTCCATGCAATTTTTCTGGTCGAACCGCATGGATAGCAACCTGGTTGACATTACCGCGGGACTGTTCTCGCTGC
>JBAVUZ010000512.1:0-5309 GCA_049697035.1 Candidatus Angelobacter sp.
GCAGTGGCAATCCTGATGACCGCAGCAATCTGTGTCTCAATTGTTGTCGCCAAAACGACGGAGCCCGGCGTCCCACGCAGGGCTGTGGTGGTGGAGCTGTTCACTTCAGAAGGATGCTCGAGTTGTCCGCCGGCGGATGAGTTGCTAGGGCATTTGCGGCAGGAACTTTCCGCCAAAAACGTTCAGGTGATCCCGCTTGGCTTTCACGTCGATTACTGGAACTCACTGGGCTGGAAAGACCGATTCTCATCGGCGGAGTTTACCCAACGGCAGGAGCAATACACCCGCGCACTGAAAGTGGATGGCCCATACACGCCTGAGATGGTGGTGGATGGCGAGGTGGAATTTGTAGGCAATGATGCCAGCCAAGCGCAGCGCACGATCCGCCAGAAAGCCAGCCAACTGGAAACAGCGCAGGTAAAAATTGCTATGGCGGGCGCGGACCAGCTGACCATTCAAGTCAAAGGTCCTGCCGCGCCATCCAACGGCAACGCTTTGGTGATGCTGGCAATTACCGAGGACAACTTAGCGACCCAGGTTTTTTCTGGCGAGAATGGTGGAAAGACGCTGCACCACGCGGCGGTCGTGCGCGAGCTGCGGGAGCTAGGCATGCTCCACAACGGCGCGATGGAAACCACCGTACCGCTCAAGTTGGAAAAAGACTGGAAGCGAAACGACCTGCGCGCGGTGGTGTTTGTGCAGCAAGGTCCCAGCGGAAGGATTGAAGGCGCGGCTTCAGTTGCCCTGGCGGACCAGTTGCGCTGACGTGCGTCCCAGTTTCTCAAGCTCTTCCTGAAAAAGATGATTGTTGGGAAACTGCTGGTGCAGAGCTTCCAGCCTGCGGCGCGCGTCTTCAGTGTTCTTGAAGCGCACGTCCTCAAACACCACCAGCAGGCGGGCAAACGGCGCAAGATAGTGGGCGTGGTCAGCGGCCAGCGTTAGTTCTTTTACGCCTTCCCCTTCATCGCCTTTGAGTCCGCCCAGACGAAGCACCCAGCGCACCGGAGCGGACTTACGCGCCACAATTACCTTGCCCATTCCGGTGGCAACGTACGCGTCATAGGAATCCGGGGACTGGGCCAGCAGTTTCTCAGCGTAAGTTGTGGCCGTTTTTATATACGTGATGGCCTTGAGGTCTTTCTTGGTGAAGATGCCAAAATCATCGCCGTGCAGGCCGTTGATGAGAGAAAGCGCCAGCAGCGCGCGGGAATCGTTCTGGTTGCGGTTCAGGCGGTCCTGCGCCAGTTTTTCTGCCTGGTCAAGGCTGCTATCGAAAACTTTTTTGTTGCCGGCGTCCCATGTGTAGGCATCGCGGGAGTTGTAACTATCGTCCGTGGCAAACAGCTCGCTACGAAGAATGTGCAGCCGGTCAAGTTCACGGAAGAACGCGACCCACGCCTGCGCTACGTATGGCAACGGATCATCCTGGGCCACGGCCTTGGCTTCATCGGCGGCCTTGAAGGCGTCCTGAAATTTCAGGTCATACATTGCATGGTAGGACTGGGCCAGCTTCTCCTCAACTGTCGGCGATTTGGAGGCCACCTGCTGAAGCTGGGCCGATGCGCCGCCAACCAGGGCCAGCATGGCAAGGATCAGGAAAGCAGCAGTTTTCAAGGTTTTTCCGGATGCCAAAATACTCTCCAAAGCCTTCAGCGTATCGGCATGCTAACAGGTCGCATGGGCTTTGCCGATGTACGAAAGGGTATGTCCCCGCAGATGCACCAACAAATGCACCTTTCAGGGGGCAATGTTCGGGCAAGTTGTTCAGTCTGGGATGCTTCTATTGTAAATGAGAATTGCCGGTTAGTTCTGGCCGGGGCCGGCGACAGGATGGTCCAATTTGGCAATTTCCTGCAAAAAGAGCGGATTGTTGGGATAGTGTTCGCGGAGCCACTCAAGCTTTTTGCGGGCCGCCGTGGTGTTGTTGTGGCGCAGATCGTCAAAAGCCAGCAGGATTCGAGCAAAAGGCATAAGGAAACGGCCATGGTCGGCAACCAGCGTCAGCTCCTTTACACCTTGTTCCTGATCGCCTTTGAGTCCGCCAAGCCGCAGCATCCAGCGGACCGGAGCGGCCTTGCCTCCGATAATGTATTTGCCCATGCCAGTGGCAATGTAAGCGTCGTAATAGTCAGGCGCAATGGCCAGCAATCGCTCAGCATATCCATTGGCGGATTTTGTGTAAGAAAGCGCGCTGAATTTTTTCTTGGCGATGAGAGCGGCATCGTCGGCGCGCAATCCTGTGGCGAGCGTTAAAGCAAACAAAGCTCTGGGATCGTCCTTGCTCTGCTTCAGGCGCTCCTGTGCCAGCTTTTCCGCGCCTGCAAGAGCGGTGTCAAAGTCCTTGCGCCTTTGTGGGTCCCAGGTAAATGCCGGCCCGTCGGCGAATTTGTCATCGGCGGCAAAGAGTTCGCTACGCAGGATGTGCATGTGATCGAACTCGCGGAAGAGCGCAGCGCAAGCCTGCGCCACCCATGGAACAGGATCGTCATTGGCCATGCGTTTTGCCGAGTCAGCGAAACGCATCGCTTCATCGAAACGGAGGTTGTACATGGCGTTATAGCTTTGATCGAGAAGCGAATCCAGATTCTGCGTTTGCGCGGTAATGATCGGCTTAACGGCGGCTTGGGCGTGGGCGGTGGCTTGCCAGAACAATGCGATGATCGCAATTGCCATCACTGTATTTTTAGTCTGGCTGCCGACTGACAATAGGTCCCTCCCTGCGGCTATTCCGCAGCATAACAGGTTGGATGCATTTCCACGCAGACGATCACTGGCTAGAAGCGATTTGCCTTTAATTAGATAAAACACATAAATGGAGGTGCAAAGGGTTAAGAATTGTTTTCTTGCTTGCCGGGGAATATTTCCTTCTCTGCTCAGTTTGAATGAGTGAGATGAGCGCGACAGCCCAAAAGCGGCGCGAACTCCCAACAGGAGGAAACAATGGCCCACGAACCGAAGGATGAGATCCTGCATGACCACAACCACGACGGCATTGATCGTCGCGGCTTTTTAAAGTGCATGGCATGGGCCGGCACAGGGACCTTTTGCGTGATGCAAGGCGGCGTGCTCAAGTCTTACAGCCTGAGCGGGCTGGCCGGGCGCAGCGCCAAAGAGATGAAGGGCGAGCTGAGCTTTGTCCAGATCAGTGACAGCCACATGGGATTCAACAAGCCTGCGAATACGGATGTCGCAGGCACTTTGAAAGCCGCTATCGACAAGATCAACGCCTTGCCGGCGCAACCGAGCTTCATTCTTCACACCGGCGACATCACGCATCTTTCCAAGCCGGAAGAATTTGATGGCGTTGACCAACTACTGAAAGGCGCCAGCGCCAAGGATGTGTTTTATGTTCCCGGTGAGCACGATGTTATCGGCGACGACGGCAAACAATATTTGGAACGCTATGGCAAGAACGCCAAGGGCGCGGGCTGGTACAGCTTTGATCAGAAGGGCGTTCACTTCATCGGACTGGTGAACGTGATGAACCTGAAAGCCGGCGGACTGGGCAGCCTGGGCACCGAGCAACTGGAATGGATGGAAAGCGATGTGAAGCATCTTTCCAAGAGCACGCCGATTGTCGTCTTCGCACACATTCCGCTGTGGAGCGTTTATCCGGAATGGGGCTGGGGCACCGATGATAGCGCGCAGGCGCTGGGCTATCTCAAGAAATTTGGATCGGTCACGGTGCTGAACGGCCACATCCACCAGACCATGCAAAAGGTTGAAGGCAACGTAACGTTCCACACGGCTGCGTCTACGGCGTTTCCGCAACCAAAGCCGGGCGCAGCGCCTTCACCCGGACCAATGAAAGTCCCGCCGGAACAACTGCGCAGCTTGCTGGGAATTCGCGATGTGAACTATGTCCAGGGCAAACACGCGCTGGGTGTAACCGATTCGACCTTGGAATAGATTTTTCGACACAAAAACGGAGAGTTGCAAGTCATGAAAAGAACAGTTTTAACGTTGGGCCTCGCGACGCTCGCCATCTTGATCATCATGATGGCAGGCCGTTCCAGGACCTATGGCGCGACGATGGAAGACAAGCCCGCGACGCAGGTCAAAATCGACAACTTTGTTTTTTCACCAAATCCTGTGACGGTGCCTGTGGGCAGCACGATCCGCTGGACCAATCAGGATGACATTCCACACAACGTTGTGAGCGATGACAAGAGTTTCAAATCCAAGGCGCTCGATACGGATGAGACTTTTACTTATACGTTCACCAAGCCGGGCACATATACATACTTTTGCTCCATCCATCCCAAGATGACCGGCAAGGTTGTGGTGCAGTAAATGAATCCCTTTGACCTGAAATCGGTCTTGTTGGCCCGCCATGCTCAGCATGTAGTGCTGATTCATTTCCCGATCGCGCTGTTTCTGGTGAGCGTTGCGTTTGATTGCGCGGCGCAGTGGTGGCGCACGGCTGCATTCGCAGCAGTGGCTTACTACAACCTGACGGTGGCCGCCATTTCATCTCTGCCGGTGGTGGCCACGGGGTTAATGGCGTGGCACTGGCAGCTTGAGGCGCAGAAACTTAAAAGCACTCTGCTGCTGCACCTGGTGCTGGGATTGGCGTCGACCGTGTTGATTTGGCTGGTATGGTGGGTGCATTTTCGCAGCCGTAAGCCGGAGCGCACGCTGCCCGCGTATCGATTGCCTTTGGAGGTAGTGGCGGCTGGCGTAGTTGCCCTCACTGCTCATCTGGGCGGATTCCTGAGCGGCGTAAACGCTGGGGTGTGAAGGAACTCAAATGACGCAGCAAGGGGCTTGTGGTCTGGATGAGCACGTGAGCATTTCAGACAGGAAACATTTCCGAAGGAGAGTAAAATCATGGCCGCCACCGTTGTTGCGCGAGGGAATGTGAGCGGCGTGGAAAACAAGGACTTCGAAAAACTGGCGATTCCCCTGCTGGACGGGCTGTATAACTTTGCCCGCTGGCTATGCGGTGACGCCGATGAAGCCCGCGACCTGGTGCAGGAAACGTTCTTGAAGTCCTTGAAAGGCTTCTCGTCATTTCGCGAAGGCACAAATTTTCGCGCATGGATGTTTCGCATCCTGCGCAACACGTTCCTGACCAGCCGCACGGGACTGGAACGGCGCAATACGCAGCAGGAGGACGAAGAAGGTTTTGAAGAAAGCTCTGTCAGCCAGGAAACTCCGGAGATCGCGCTGATACGGCGCGCGAATACTGAGCTGGTACAGTCCGCGATTGCGCAGTTGGCTCCGGCGTTCCAGGAAGTGATCCTGCTGGCCGACCTGGAAGAGATGAAGTATCAGGAAATTGCCGAGGCGCTGGACATACCGATTGG
>JBAVUZ010000513.1:0-1759 GCA_049697035.1 Candidatus Angelobacter sp.
CGTCGAAGCCAGGGATCAAGCAATCCTGCGGCGTACTACGGTCCGGCGTTTGGTTTTAGGGCGAGACTTCTCCGAGACCACTGTATCGACCACCGCACCGGGAACAAGGCGTTTGATTCGACGCTTGGTTGATGTAGAAGATCCACCAAGGGTCTCCGGGTTATCACCGAACAAGGCAGTCATATAAGTGGCGCGGCATTCGTCGGAACAGAAATGAACAGCTAATGATTCCACAGCGCGAGGGCGGTCCCAGGAACTGGCAATCGAGATTTCACGGCGCGCGGAAGTCACGCCGATATTTTCTGCGGCAAAACCGAGAATCCAAGTTCCGCCATCGCCTTTCAAACGTCCACAACTCTCACACTGAAAGCGAATCATAGCGCACCTCTCAATCTTTAGATGGAGAGGGACAAGCTTGGTTTGCTTAAAAAAACCAGCAGCGCGCTGAGCAGCGCGCTGGAAAACTTTCATGTTTCATGCGGAAGACGGGAGATGATAGCAGCGAATGACGCAAGTAAACATGAATCAAGAAAAACATTTCGTTGCAGATTTGCGCGGATGGCCGCAGATCGCGGAAGGCTAGTGGGTGCCCGCGCAGCCGTCTACCGCGAGCGCGAAAAGAATGGCCAGCAAAGCAGAGAGCAGGACAGTCCAGCCGATGCTGCGGGTCCAGGTGCGCACCATTGGAACAAGGCTTCTCTGGATTTGGTTCTGATCGGCTGCTGAGTCGGTGTGCGTCATGGCATTTGTTCCCTGCTGCGGTTGCAGCGCTATGAGTAAAAGCAGGTGGGAGGCCATCGGTTAAGTGTTTGATTTAATGGGGGTTGTTCGGTGAAGGCGTCTGCAGGAAATGTGGGTAGGAGAGGACAGCGTGTGTGGCGGGACACATGTCGGTGGGGATTAAAACCCTACCGCTGATGATACTGATCAAACGGATTTTCACTGATCGAGCAGGAAAGCAGTCTCACCGCAAAGGACGCGAAGAGCGCAAAGGAAAAACACAAACAAAATCTTGCCACGGATTTAAGGTCACAGGCAGGCGTGCGTGTGCCACAAAATCTTACAGCGCAGCCGAGGGCGGCTGCGGTCCACGTCCGCTTTTATATGGAAATGAGACGTAGGGATGCTACGTTTCTACGTCCGGGTTCGTGGTGTTTCCGGTGTGTCTGTCGGCGTATTCGGCAGCGTCAAGTACGGTCCGCTCGATGTAGAGGGCGCGCGTTTCTGGATAGCGTCCGCGGAAGATGAAGATCAGGTATTGCCGGCGGAGCGATTGCGGCATGAGTTCCCATCCCTGGCGGGCCTGGGCGTTGCGGCGGAATGCAGCTTTCATCAGCGGCGGCGGATCGAGCTCGGCTTCCATGGCTTCCATCAGGTATTCAGCGGCGCGCTGCGCGCGGCGCAGGCGCGTCTCTTCTTTTTTGACTTCGCGGACTTCGCGGTCGATCTGGTCGCGCGAGGATTCGGGAAGGGAGTCGAAAAATTTCTGCAGGCGTTTGGACTGGCGGAGTTCACGGGCGAGGGCGGGATGGAAAGCAGAAGGCATAAAACGACTTAAAACGGATCGTATCTGAAAAGGCCGGTTCTGTTCTGGTCGGGGCTAAACTGTCGGGCGATGCCGCCAGATATGACATTGGCGGTCCGAATCATTTTACGAATCAGACTTGTCACTCGATTTTTACGAATCTTGCGTTGTGGGAATCACAATTACAGAAGTGATCTGATTACACGCTTTATCGCCGTACATATTGATAATATC
>JBAVUZ010000514.1:0-2729 GCA_049697035.1 Candidatus Angelobacter sp.
TGGGAAATCTCCATCATCGCGCGGTCGTATCATTTGAAAGATTTCGTTGCCATAGCGATCCCTCGCTTCGCTTCGGGATTTCAGAAACAACCCCTTACAACTCCCTTCAGCTTCTCACACTCCAACATAACGTAGCGTTGGAGTGGGCCTTTTGATCACGATTCTGATCGTAATTCTGGTGTTGATGTTGATCGGTGCGCTGCCGTCATGGCCGCACAGTCGCAACTGGGGCTATCGCCCGGTTGGCGGACTGGGATTGATCCTGATCATCGTTCTGATCCTTGCCTTGATGGGATACTTATGAAAACCCTTCTTGCCGCCGCGCTCTCGATATCGCTTTTGCTGATCTCCGCCTGTTCCAACCAGGACACGGAGAAAACCAAGCAGGAAGCCGCAAAAGCGACAGAGCAAATTAAAGAGGGAAGCAAGGTTGCGGCCGTTGAGTTGAAGAAAGACGCCAAGCAAGCCGCCGTACAGGGCAAAGCCATTGCAGAAGGCGTGAAGCAGGGCCTGTCCACGCCAGACAAGCCGGTGAACGTAAACTCTGCTTCCAGGACCAAGCTTCAGACTCTTCCTGGCATCGACGAAGAAACGGCCGGGCGCATTATCAAGGGCCGTCCGTATCACACGACAGATGAAATAGGAACCAAAGGCGTGGTTTCACCAGATCAGTTCAACGCTATTAAAGACAAGATTGTTGTGCGTTAAAAAAAGAGACTGACAAAAAGCAATTGGCGCTCGCCCTTTGGCTTTTGGCTGTTGGCCTTAGCCTGACTTCTCATTGGCCTGCTTTAGCTGAGCTAATTACTAATTGCCAATTGCTAACTGCTTATTTTGTTGGCTCCATCGTCAACGCATCATTAAAGCGATTGAAATAGTTAAACAGCCCGATCGCGGCCAGCAGCTCAATAATCTCGCCTTCGTCAAAGTGCTGGCGTAGTTCGCCAAAGAGCTGCCCGTCCACGGTGTGCGCGTCGCGGGTCACACGTTCGGCTAGGCGTAGCGCGGCTTTTTCTTTCTCCGCAAAATCTGTGCGCTTTTCAAAATTAGCCAGGTCGTTGATCTGGTCGTCGGTCCAGCCGTGCCGTCTTGCCAAGACGGTGTGTGACGCCAGTCAATATTCGCAGCGGTTAATCTGCGTCGTCCGGACAATCACCAGTTCTTTCAGCTTGACCGGGACCGTTCCCGTTTCCATCACGGCGCGGAAATGCGCCACCATGGTCCGCATGATTTCCGGCCGGTGCGCCGCCGTGCGGAACATGTTGGGGATATTGCCGCGCACTTTCATGAAATGGTCGTAAACTTCAGCGACCTCAGGGGTGGCAGCGGCGCGATCAATACGTGAGATTCTTGGCATGCGGATACCCGGGCAGGCGAGCGCGAACTCGCCTGCCGCAATGGAAGGTTATTTACCGAAAGCTTTAATGGCCGTCGCTTCGTCGTCCTTGATATCAAAGACGGTATAGAGCTTGGTGATCTGTAGCAGGTCATGGACTTTCTTGGTCAGATTGAGCAGCTTCAGTTCGCCGCCTTCACGGCGCACAGCGGTAAACGCGCTCACCAGTTCGCCGATGCCGGAGCTGTCAATATATGTAACGTCGCCCAGGTTAAGCAGGATTTTTTTGTTGCCTTTGCCGATCAGGTCGCGAATGGTGTCACGCAAAACCACGCTGCCCTCACCCAAAGTGATGCGGCCGCTCATATCCACAACAGCGACGCCTTCCACTTGCCGATTGGTTGCTTTCATGCTCACTGTGCTTCCTCCTCCTTGGCATTCGCCGCGTTGCGGCCGGTATGCTTGATAAGTGTTACTTCCGTCCCTGGATTCGTGTTCCGGATTTTTACTTCGTCCATGAACGCGCGAATCAGAAAAATTCCCCGTCCTGAGCCCTTCATCAGGTTTTCCGGCGCCAGCGGGTCCGGCAGCGACTCCGGGTCCAGTCCCTTGCCCTGATCGGTGATGGTGATTACCAGCGAGTCGCTGGTGGTTTCATACGCCACCACAAATCTTTTTCCCGGATCGTAGGCATTGCCGTGCAGCACCGCGTTTACCGCCGCTTCCCGTACCGCCATGGCCACCTGATATTGCTCGTCTTCAGCCAATCCCGCGCCGGCGGCAACCTCTGTAGCTTTTTGTTCCACCTGATTAACGCTTTCCAGGGTTGACTCAAGCGTGTATGAGACCCGGTTTGTCATGGGGCGATTCACTAGCTGTTGTTTTAAAGACGATCCTGAGCGAACGGGCTAATGGGGCGAAGCACTTAGTGTGCCTATGCGGGCAGGGGATTGTCAAACAGCAGACCGTAGTAATACCGTAGTAATTGTTTTGCGCGGCTCACGCCGTTGGCGCAAACTGCAGCACCATCAGCGCCTGATCGTCTAACCGGGGCGAGCCTGAGCGGAAGTTTAAGACTTCTTCCAGGCACTTATCCACCAGCTCACGCGATGGCAGCTGATGGCAGGTGCCCAGCAGCTTTGCCAGTGACGCGCTGCCGAACTCCGCGCCGTCCGGGCTTTCCGACTCGGAAATCCCATCGGTATAAATAACCAGGCTATCGCCCGGAGCAGTCCGCAGGGTAGTGCTTACGAATTTCTGGTCGCAGAAAAGTCCAATCGGGACCGTGGCTGCTTCAATCGCCGCGACGCCGTGGCAGCCCACGTGGAACGGCGCTGGATGGCCTCCATTGCATATTTCCACGTTGCCAAACTCGTCCGCCCGGCCCACGATG
>JBAVUZ010000515.1:0-5066 GCA_049697035.1 Candidatus Angelobacter sp.
CAAATTCGTCTCGCCCGGATTCCTGCAGGCCATGGGCACGCCGCTGGTAGCGGGGCGCGACATGAACTGGACGGAGATCTACAACAAAACTCCGGTGGCCATGGTTTCAGAAAATCTGGCGCGCGAACTCTGGCAGAGCCCGGCCGCAGCCATTGGCAAGCGCATCCGCGTTGGCAACATTGACGACTGGCGAGAAGTCGTGGGCGTGGTCAGCAATGTTTACGATGATGGCCTCAATCATGAACCTTCAAAGTGCGCCTACTGGCCCATTTTGTTGAAAAACTTTGAAGGTGACGGAGTGACCGCAACCCGCAATCTGGCTTTCGTTCTGCGCACGCCGCGCGCCGGCACTGAAAGCCTGATGAAAGAAGTGCGGCAGGCGGTGTGGTCGGTTGATCCCAATCTCCCTCTGGCTGAAGTGCACACCGTGGACTATTTCTATCGCACCTCCATGGCGCGGACCTCGTTCACGCTGCTCATGCTCGCCGTGGCCGGAGCGATGGCTCTCTTGCTTGGGACCGTGGGCATCTATGGCGTGATCGCCTACTCGGTTTCGCAGCGCACACGCGAGAGCGGCATTCGCATGGCGATGGGCGCACAACGCAGTGAACTCACCGGAATGTTTGTCCGCCATGGACTGGCGCTGAGCGCGATTGGCGTCGCCTTTGGACTTGTGGCTGCGTTGATCTGCATGCGCTTTCTTTCCACTTTGCTCTTTGGCGTCAAACCAGTGGACTTGCTGACCTACAGCGCGGTATCCATTGGACTGGTGGCCACGGCGCTCCTGGCAAGCTATCTGCCTTCGCGCCGGGCTGCGACGGTTGATCCCGTGGAGGCCTTGCGCGGAGAGTAGAGGAATAGCGATAAACAACGGGCTGAAATGTCGCCCGATTTGCTCTCGGAATCGCAGAACTAATTCATCATCGCCATTGAACGCCGCAGTGACAGCGCGGTCTGCCTGATCTCTTCCGCGTCGGAGGCGTCAGGCGACATCTTCACGTATTCCTCAAAATCGCTCAGCGCTCCGCGATAATCGTTGAGGTTATACCGCAGCACGGCCCGCTGCTTCATATCTTCCGGCGAGCGGGGATAAATCACCAGGATCAAGTCCACCACCTGCACGGCCCTGCGGAAATCGCGCTGTGAGAGATAAATCGAGCGCAGGTTGTTGAGCATGCGGGTGAGCATCTGGCGGCGCGTTACGGCCAGAAAAAATTCGGGTTGCAGCGCAACCTGGCCGGAATAAATGCTATCGAGCTTCTGGCGGCAATCGTCTTCAGTAACGATTGACCCGCGCTCAAATGCGTCAATCAAAATGGAATGGCCGTCCACGTCATAGTGCTTGAGCAGGAAATGTCCCGGCATCCCGACGCCAAATAACTGAAAACCCACGCGTCGCGCCACCTC
The DNA here is from genome assembly GCA_049697035.1 of Candidatus Angelobacter sp. Lineage (GTDB taxonomy): Bacteria > Acidobacteriota > Terriglobia > Terriglobales > Acidobacteriaceae > Angelobacter. The sequence continues at coordinate 1,408 of JBAVUZ010000515.1, forward strand.
CATATAAACCAGCGCAAGGGTGATGGGAATGCCCAGGCGGCGGTCGAGCACATCATGAAGAAAAGAATTGCGCGGACTGTAATAATCCACTGTATTGCCGCGAAACATCTCTTCCTGGAAAAGCACGTCGTTCAGCGCGGCAATGATCTGCACCGGATCGTCCGGGTCCTCGATTTTTTCCGCCACGCGCGCGGCCAGTTCATCCACGTGCCGCACATAATGCTCGATATCGAGTTGTGGATCTTCAATCCGCGCAAACGTCAGTGCAGAGCGCAGAAGGTCAACCCGTTCGTCTTCGATCTCTGAACGCACCAGCGCCGCAAATGCCTGGATGATGCCTGAACTGGCTCCGGTGATCACCTATAAATTCTAGTTGAAAGCAGGCACAAAAGCTGCTGCCCGGAGGGCCACCGTATGGCTTGGCCTAAAGCAGACTTTCTTTGTTGCAGGATCACACCTGCAATACGTCGCCTTCACGGGCGATGGTCCGATAGAGCACGGGATTGATAAAGAAGCCGAGAAACAGCCTGGAAACAAGGCCGGCCACAATCACAATGGCAAAAGGCTTCTGCGTATCTGAGCCTATGCCTGTGGACAGCGCCGCCGGCAGCAGGCCCAGGCAGGCAACAAGAGCTGTCATCATGATCGGGCGAAGCCGCAGCAGCGCCGCCTCGCGCGTGGCGGTTCGTATATCCATGCCTTCCAGTCGGAGCTTGTTGATATAGGAGATCAAAATTACGCCCGTTTCCACTGACACTCCCATCAACGCCAGCAGGCCGAGCACAGACGAAACGCTGAACGGCGTATGCGTGAGTTTGAGCGCAATCAGCGCGCCTACAGGCTCGGTCATAATCACGTCCAGGGCGATCGCCATGGGGAATTTGAAGTTGCCATACAGCGCAAACAGGATGAAGAAGATCAGCAGAACAGCCAGCGGGCCGATGATGGTGAGCTGCTCTTTAGCGGCGATGAACTGATCGTATTCGCCACCCCACGCGATCTGGTATCCGCCGGGAAGCGAGACGTTTTTCTGCACCGCGGCCTGGCCATCTTCCACCGCGCGTTGCAGGTCGCGGTTTTCAATGCTGTACTGCACGCCAATATAGCGCCGGTTGTTTTCACGATAGATAAATGACGCGCCGTTTCCCTGCTTGATTTCCGCCATCTGGCTAATGGGAATCTGCTGGCCGTCCGGAGTGCCCACCAGCAGGTTGCCGATTTCCTGCGCGCTGCTGCGGAACTGCGGCTGCATGCGCACGACAAGATCAAAGAGCTTCTCTCCCTGCACCACCTGGGTCGCGGCCTGTCCGCCGACTGCCGCCTGTATCACGGCTTCCACGTCCGCCACGTTAATGCCATAGCGCGCGATCTTCTCTCGATCAACATTGATATTCAGGCTCGGCTGGCCCAGTTCATGCACCACCGTCAAATCAGTGAAACCGGGAACGTTTTGCAAGGTCTTCTTGATCTCGACGGCCTTCTTTTCCAGCACGTCAAGATCGGGACCGTAAATCTTTACGGCCAGCGAACTCTTCAAGCCCGTAAGCGCTTCGTCCACGGCATCCTCTGCCGGTTGGGTGTAGTTGAAAATGATTCCCGGAAAAGCTTCCAGTCTTTTATCGATGTCAGCAATCAGCTTCTCCTTGGTATCGAGCTTACCCTTCCAGGCCGAGTCGTCATACGGCTTCAACCCGACATAAAATTCAGCATTGAAAAAGCCCGTCGGATCGGTGCCATCATCGGGACGTCCGTGCTCGGATCCCACCACCGTGACCTGCGGATAAGAAATCAGGATGTTGCGAACTTGCGGCACGATCTTGCTCGACTCTTCAAATGAGACTGTGTAAGGCATTGTGGCGCGGACCCACAGCGCTCCTTCATCAAGGTGAGGCATGAATTCGCCCCCGATAAAGGGAACGAGGCAGAGCGTCGCGGCAAAAATCAAAACAGCTATCAGCAACGTGAGCCGGCGATGGTCAAGGCACCAGTCAAGCTGCCGCGTATAAATTTTCTTGATCCATTCAAATGCCCGGTTCGTTGATTCCTTTACGCCACCCTTGAACCAATAAGAAGCCAGCACCGGAACCAGCGTGAGAGTAAGGATCAGCGCGCCGATCAGCGCGAACGACATGGTTTCCGCCATGGGATGAAACAGCTTCCCAGAAGGCCCACTTAGCGCATAGATAGGAAGATAACCGGCGATGATGACTGCGACAGAATAAAAGATAGGGCGGTCAACGTCTTTTGCCGCCGCCAGGATTACTTCATTGAGCTTGTATGGCTCCCCTTCTCGCAACGCCAGTTCGCGGTAGATGTTTTCCACCATTACCACGGTGCCGTCAATGATGATGCCGAAATCAATGGCGCCGATGGACAGCAGGTTGGCGGAAACATCATGCGCATGCAGCACGATGAAAGCAAACAACAGTCCCAGCGGAATGGTGAGCGCGACGATAATGGCAGCACGAATACTAACCAGGAAGAAAAGGAGGACCAGCAGAACCAGGATCATTCCGCGGATAAGATTGCCTTCCACTGTCCGCGTGGTTACCTCGACCAGATCGCTGCGGTCATAAAAAGGCTGGACCTTTACGTCACGCGGCAGAATGGAGCTGTTCAACTCCTCGGTTTTCTTCTGTACCGCCTTCAGCACGGTCTGCGTCTGCTCGTCGCGACGCATGAGAATCACGCCTTCCACCGCATCGTTCTGGTTCTCATTGTGCGTCTGAAAACCAAACTGGCCCAGGCGCGGAGCATTGCCGATTGTCACCTCGCCAACGTCGCGGATACGGATGGGCGTTCCCTTGTTGCTGGCAATCACGATATTGCCGATATCGCTGGTGTTCTGCACCAGCCCGAGGCCGCGGACGTAATAGAACTGTCCGCCTTGCGAGTAAAAGCCGCCGCCGGCATTGGAGTTATTTACTGAAAGCGCCTGGAGCACCTGCTGGACCGTAAGGTGATATCCATACAGCCGCGATGGATCCAGCAGCACCTGGTACTGCATGACGGTGCCACCCAGGCCGGAATCATCGGCCACGCCGGGAACGGATTTGTAAGCGCGCTCGACCACCCAGTCTTCAATGGTCTTCAACTCCTGCGGCGTGCGGTCCGGGCTTTCCAGCACGTAGCGATAGACCAATCCACTCGGGCTGAATAGCGGCGCCATACTGGGCGTTACGCCCGTGGGAAGTTGCGCGTCGCCAATTCTCTGGAAAATTACCTGACGGGAAAAATAGTTATCAGTTCCCTCTTCAAACGTAAGCCGGATATCGGACAGCCCGTAGAGCGAAATCGAGCGCATCACTACCATGTTGGGCGCGCCGGACATTTCCACTTCCAGCGGAAGCGTGATAAGCCGCTCAACTTCTTCCGCGGCGTGACCGGGCCACTGGGTGATGAGTTCGACCGTGGGCGGAGCAAGGTCTGGGTATGCGTCCACCGGCATGCGCTGGAATGAGATCACGCCGGCAATGATCAGCAGCACGGTGAGCATCAGCACCAGAAAGCGCTGCCGCAAAGCAACTTGGACTAATCGATGGATCATTTGTTTTTGTCGCTACGCTCCAAACCGCTTCTAGACCGTCTTCATCTTTCAGTCTATTTCCGCCCTGCATCAGGCCGCTCGGGCAATCCGGCCCTCGCGGCTATTCCTACTG
>JBAVUZ010000516.1:0-5030 GCA_049697035.1 Candidatus Angelobacter sp.
GATCATCCCCGATCTTCGGCGGTTGCAGGCAGAACTCGAAACCTCAGAATAATGGGCTCCCCGTGACAAAAGTCATATGCCCGGTCGGCGCGCGCTCCTAGACTCGTGGTTGTAGACTTCAATAACCCAAGTCTTTCAAGGAGCTTAAAGCCATGAATCTAAGTGCAACCATGACGGTCAGAGAGTTAGCCATAGAAGTTCCCAATGCGACCCGGACTTTTGAGAAGCTCGGCATCGACTATTGCTGCGGCGGAGGGAAATCGCTGAGCGATGCCTGCCTGCATGCGCATCTTCCCGTTGACGATGTGCTGCGCGCTTTGGAACAGGGCGGCAGCTTCACACCGGCGACAGAATCCAGCCTGCCGGATTTTACGAACGGAGCGCTCGGTAGCCTGATCGAACACATTGTTACCACTCACCATGTCTACGTGAAACAGGAGATCCCGCGCCTTCAGCAGCTTTTGCAAAAAGTGGTATCGGTCCATGGAAAGAACCATCCAGAACTGGGCAAGATCCAGCAGACATTCCAGCCGATGGCCGCTGAGCTGACCTCCCACATGATGAAAGAGGAGCACATTCTTTTCCCTCACATCGTCGCTCTGGAAAACGCCGTCAACAGTGGCCGGCCCAAACCCATGCCCGTATTCGGTACCGTGAGCAACCCTGTGCACATGATGCAACTGGAGCATGATTCGGCGGGCGCTGCCCTGAAGTCCATCTCCGAACTGAGTGGGAACTACACTCCCCCTGAGGAAGCCTGCTTCAGTTACAAGACGCTGTACACCGCTCTCAAGGAGTTCGAAAGCGATCTGCATCAGCACGTTCACCTGGAGAACAACATCCTCTTTCCGCGTGCAATAGCCATGGAAAGCGAAAAGGAGGTTAGTGTCTAATGTCCGCAATGGTCTCAGTGAAGGAGCTTCAGGCGAAGACGGTACCCGTGATCCTGCTCAAGGCCCAGGAAGAAAAAGCCCAGCGGTTAATGATGGTATATGCGATCACGGGGCTCTTCTTCATGCTCTTGCCCGGCACCTTCCTGGGAGTGTGGAACCTGATTTCAATCAGCGGACATCGCGGTGCCGCCATCCCAGCCAGTTGGATTCAGGCCCATGGCCACGCCCAGATCTTTGGGTGGATTGGCACATTCATTCTTGGTATTGGTTTCTACTCCATTCCAAAGATGGCAAGCCGTACGCCGCAAACAGCATCCAGGGGCTGGGCTGCCTGGATGCTCTGGACGGCCGGTGTTTTGCTGCGCTGGGCTGCGGGTTTCTATCATCTATATTGGCGCGTGGCTCTGCCCTTTTCAGCTTTGCTTGAGTTTTGCGCTTTCCTCATTTTCCTTGTCTCCGTCAAAGGCCATCGTCCATCCGATTCGAAGCAACCGTCAAAACACAAGCCTGTTTGGATGATTGCGGTCCTGGTCGGGACAGCCGGCTTTGGCATCGGATTATTGATGAACCTCTTGATCGCCCTGTACGTCAGCGTGCGCGGCACCGGGCCCGAATTCCCGGCGGCGTCTGAAGGGCGGCTTCTTACCTTGCTTGCCTACGCCTTCATTGTTCCAACCATCTGGGGCTTCAGCGCGCGCTGGCTGCCGGTCTTTCTGGGTCTGAAACCTGTGAATGAAGCGGCACTCCGCTACGCTCTGTTGTTCAGCATTCTTGGCGTAGTACTGGCCGAGGCCCGGCTCCCTCATCTCTCCCCATGGGTGATCGCTCTGGGAGCCGCTGTTGCCGTCTATGCTTTTCATCTTTTCGGACGCGCCGAACGGGCAGCCAAGACCGTGGGAATACACGCGTCATTTCCTGTCTTCGTGCGTATCGCCTATACCTGGCTCTTGGTTGCGGTGGCTCTGGGTATTTGTGCGGCGTATTTTGATCGTGCCAACGGATGGGTCGGCGCTTCACGCCATGCGCTGACAGTGGGATTTGTTTCCACCATGGTATTTGCCATTGGCCAGCGAGTGCTGCCTGCATTTGCCGGCATGCGAGTGCTGTACAGTCCGCGACTGATGCTGACCTGCCTGCTGTTGCTGAACACAGGCTGCCTGTTGCGCGTGAGCAGTGAAATCCTGGCCTATGAAAACTACTGGTCGCCGGCCTGGGGATTTTTGCCGGCATCTGCAATCTGCGAACTGGCCGCAGTCACTGTGTTTGCCTTGAATCTGCTTCTCACCTTCAAGCAGCCGCCCGCTCATTTGCAACCCGCTGCCCGCCAAGTCCCGTCTTCGTAGTGGTCTTTTTGGGCTGATCGTTTTTTGTGCGGATCTTTTTTTGGCGGACCATTGCGTTACTTTGGCCATCCTTAAGGCTGGTTTACAGAAGACAGTGTCAATAAAAACGCACTCTCTTCCAGAGCGTCCACACTGTGCACCACGCTGGGAGCAAGTGTAAGTAGTTGACCGGGCCGTAGATCAAACATTCCGTTCGCTGTGCGGAACCGGATATCACCACGAAGAACATGAAGGCAGATTCGAGCGTTCGTCTTGTGGTCTTCCCATCGGCTTCCGGCTCTCATCGTGACCAGCACGATCCGAAACTCAGTGTGCTTGACCAGCATCTTCGATTTGCGGCCCGATTCTTCGGACGACGCTTCGGCCTGAAGCCGGGCGATCTCTTGGTTTAAATCAACCTGGTTTAAGTCGACCTGGTTTAAATCAACCTGGTTTGAATTAAGAACGGCGCCATCCTCAATCGTTGCTGGCAATCGTTTGGCTTCGGCTCTCCCGTGAGTGAGAGCATCGTTCTGGCCCTTTTGAATCTCATCCATGGCTATGACCCTTGAGTTAATTGCGGTCTTGTTTGATCTTCCGATCGAAGTTGATCACGTAGAGGACCAGCAAACCATTGATAACAAAAACGCCGGCAGATCCAAGGGCGGCATACAGCGGTATTGTCTGTTGATGACGCATGAGCGCGTCAACCGAAGCGGCCAGAAGCCAGAGTTGCACTACAACGCCGATGCCTATCAGTACCAGCAACGCCGTGAAGAGGGTGGTTCCCTGTGCCTGGCGGTTGTTCATCAAACTTCCACTCCTACCGCGAAAATCTCATTGCCCTGTTGTTCCAGCTTGATGCGTGGCAGTGGCCGCGTGGGCGGACCAGCATACGGACGCCCTTCATCCACAGTGAAATAACCGTGATGGCAGGGGCAGAACAGGGCATTCTCTTTCTCATCATGAATTACAGCACATGAGAGATGAGTGCACACCTGGGAATACGCAACCAGATCGCCGTTGGCCTGGCGGACAAGGATGCACGGATCTTCTTCTGTTGGATAAGAAAATAGTTTGGATCCGCCCACGGGAATAGAAGAGGCAAGGGCCACCCTGGATCGCGGCATTTCCGATGCTTTAACAATGTGGGAAATTCCTGCCAGCACGGCATTCGCGCCGGCGATGGTCAGCGAACCCAACGCGAGAAACTTGACCATCTCCCGGCGAGTCACATAGTTGTCACTCTCCCACTCCACGGGGAAATCCTGCCGCCACTGCGCGTCTTTCTTCTGCTTCTTCTTGCACTCGAAACATTCGTCCTGCCCTTTGTTCTTTTCTTCAGGCATTTTCAGTCTCCAAGGAGCAGGTTGGCCACGTCGTATTCGTCTGTGGAGGTGGTTTCAATCTGCTCAATTGTCACATTCATCTTTTGCACGTTCCGCGGGACCAGAACGTTCACTTTGGTGCGAACGGTCTCGCCGCCGAACTGCCAATCGCGAATCGCCATTCCCTGCCGGGTGCGTTCAATGTTTTCCCGCGTAGTAAAGGTAAGCGCGCCGGAAGGACAAACCGTGGCGCACATGGGGCGCTTGCCCACGCTGGTGCGGTCATAGCACATATCGCACTTCATCATCTGGTTTATCTCGGCCTTGTATTTCGGGACCCCGAACGGGCAGGCCAGCACGCAGTTGGAGCAGCCAATGCAGCGCGGTTTCAGCGAGCTTTGCACAACGCCGTCCGGCGTCTTCTTGATCGCATCCGCGGGGCAAACCTGTGCGCATATGGGATCTTCACAATGCATGCAGACCTGGGGCGCGGTCTGTACGCTGTCGGATCGCATAATGGTCTCCAGGTGGATCATGGAGACGCCGCGATGCGTATCACACTCTTCACACGCCTGCACGCACGCCTTGCATCCGATGCAGCGCGAATGGTCAATGAAAAACTCCATCGTTTCGGCGCCGTTCATCGCACTCCCCCGGCTTCCATTTCCAGTTCAGCAATCGCGTCATGCGGCTCCGGCACTTTACTCACACGCACGGCACAGATCTTGTACTCGGGAATATTTGAGATCGGGTCAATGGCGCGTACCGTCATGTTGTTGGCGGCCCGATCAAGCGGCCAGTGATAAGGAACAAATACCGTATCAGGACGAATCGTCTTTACCACGCTTGCTCGCACGGTCACCGATCCGCGACGGCTTTCCACTCTCACAAAGTCCCCTTCCGCAATGCCCAGCTTGGCTGCCAACTGGGGATGCATCTCACATAAAGGTTGCGGATACTGGTCCACCAGAGCGCCAATTCTGCGCGTCTGCGTTCCGGAGAGATAGTGGGAGACAACGCGGCCTGTCGTAAGAATGATGGGATACTCGTTGTCCGACTCTTCGGCTGCGGGCTGCCACTCCACCGGTTGAAAATGGGCTTTGCCGTCTGGATGATTGAACTTATTGCCTTCATAAAGCCGGGGTGTGCCTGGATGATCGGCAGAGGGACAAGGCCAGCAAACGCCGTACTCCCGGTCGATGCGGTCCCAGGTAATGCCGTAATAATCGCAGACGCCACCTTTGGAAGCGATGCGTAGCTCATCAAAAATTTCTTTGGGGGAGTCGAACGTGAATTTGCCGGCTTGATCCAGGCGTGCAGCAATATCGCAAATAATTTTCCAGTCCACGCGCGCATCGCCCGGAGGATCTGCGACTTTTTTATGATGGATCACGCGGCCTTCCACGTTGGTGGTGGTGCCTTCATCTTCTTCCATCAGTGAACCCGCCAGCACCACATCTGCATAGCGCGCCGTCTCAGACATGAAG
>JBAVUZ010000517.1:0-3371 GCA_049697035.1 Candidatus Angelobacter sp.
ATATAAATGATGCCGGTCTGCGCGCGGCCCACGTCGCCATCAGCAGCCTGCAACAGCTTGAGCACGATGTTTTCAACATCTTCACCCACATAGCCGGCTTCTGTAAGCGTGGTGGCGTCAACGATGGCAAACGGCACATCGAGCATGCGGGCCAGAGTCTGGGCCAGCAGTGTTTTGCCGGTGCCCGTGGGGCCGATCAACATGATGTTGGATTTGGTCAGCTCCACTTCGCCGGACTTGGTGCGGTTCATGTGGATCCGCTTGTAGTGGTTGTAAACGGCGACGGAAAGTTTTTTCTTGGTCTGGTCCTGCCCGATGACGTATTCATCGAGGAACGTTTTGACCTCTTGCGGCTTGGGCAGATGGTTGGGAGCGGCGGCGGCATGCGATTCTGTGCGGTCGTCTTCCAGAATGGAGTTGCAGACGGCAACGCATTCATCGCAGATGTAAGCCCGGGGATAGTCGCTGGGTGATGAGATGAGCTTGGCAACGGCGTCCTGCGATTTATGGCAGAACGAGCAACGAAGAGTTTCTTCGGGCGTCCTCGGCTTCACAATCTTGCTCCTTGGTTCAGTCGGGCCTTGTATCTGGCCAGTGGCCCATCTGACCTCACTACTTTGACATCACTTATGCTTATAAATAATGTCGTCGATGATTCCGTATTCTTTGGATTGCTGTGCATTCATTATAAAGTCACGCTCAACGTCTTTTTCCACTTTTTCCAGTTTTTGCCCGGAATGCTTGGCAATGAGCTGGCTGGTGATTTCCCGCATCCGCAGAATCTCTCTAGCATGTATATCAATATCCGTGGCCTGGCCGCTAAGGCCTGACATCAAGGGTTGATGAATAAGAATCCTAGAAGTGGGTAGGGCGAAACGCTTACCCGCGGCACCAGCGCAAAGTAACAAGGCCGCCATGCTGGCCGCCTGGCCGCAGCAAATCGTCATCACGTCCGGACGCACGAACTGCATGGTGTCATAGATCGCCATTCCTGCCGTGATGGATCCGCCGGGGGAGTTGATGTAAAGCTGGATGTCCTTTTCCGGATCTTCTGCCTCCAGAAACAATAGTTGCGCGATGACCAGGTTGGCGATTGTGTCATCAATCGGCGTGCCAATAAAAATGATGTTGTCGCGCAGGAGCCGGGAATAGATGTCATACGCGCGTTCTCCGCGGCTGGTCTGCTCTACTACCATCGGTACGAGTGCCATAAGATTGCTTTATCCTTCCGTCACAAAACCGGGCCTGCCCGGCAAAAACTAATTTGAGTTCGAATACAGCAAGTTTAACGCTTTTTCGCTTCGCATGCGGTCACGTAAGCGTTCCACGGCATTATCTTCCGAGAGACGCTTCCTTACTTCCTCAACCGGCTGCTGCATCTGCGCGGCCATGGCTTCAATTTCGGTATTCAGCTCTTCATCGCTCACCTGGATATTTTCTTTGATGGCGATCTTGGCCAGCAGCACGCTCGACTTCACTTCTTTTGTGGCGAACTCTTCCTGGCCGGCGCGCAGCCGTCCAAAGTCCATGCGACGCATGTCTTCTGTCTTCATGCCCTGCGCCGCCAGTGCGCGCAATCCGCGCTCCAGACGCAGATCAATCTGGTGTTCGACCATCGACCGAGGAACAGGGAAGTCATGCCTGGCCAAAAGCTCTTCAATCAACTTGTCTTTGGCTTCATGCTCGGTCTTGTGCTTCAGCTCGTGCTCCATGTTTTCCCTGAAGCGCTGTTTCAGGTCGCCGAGGTTCTGGAAGTCTGGGCTGAGTTCTTTGGCAAAATCGTCATTCAGCTCCGGCAGCGTCTTCTTCTTGATGGCGTTGACCTTCACCTTGTAGTCGAACGTCATGCCGGCCAGGCGTTTGTCATAAAAATCTTCAGGGTACGACACTTCAAAGCTGCGCTCTTCACCGGCCTTGGCGCCCGCCAGATTTTTGGTAAATTCCGGGATGGTGTTGGCCCCGCCGATTTCGACAAGAACTTCTTCCATCTGCACCGGCTGCGCCGCTGCATCTTTCTGCTCTGGACTCTCGGCAGCTGCGTCTTTTGCTTCAGCATCCTTGCTTTCAGTAGCCTCAGCTTCGGGTTCGTCGTCGGCAAGGTTTTTGGGCCGCGCCTCGAATGACACCTGAACGAACTCGCCCGTTTCCGCGCCGCGCTCTTCGTCCACGGGATCAAAGCTGGCCTGCTTTTCCTGCAAGAGCTTTATCTCGTGATCAATCTGTTCGTCGGTAATCGTCACGTCGGGCTTTTCAACCTTGATGGCTTTGTAGTCGCCCAGTTCAAATTCCGGCAACACCTCAAACGCGGCCTTGAACTTGATAGGCTCGCCCGGCGTAAATTCCAGTCCATATATATGAGGTTGAGAGACAGGCCGGAACCCGCCCTTGACCACGGCTTCACGGAAATACTGCGGCACAAGGTGCTCCACCACGTCACTGGTGATTTCGCTGGAAAAGCGGTTCCGGACCATGCTGGCCGGGACTTTGCCCTTGCGGAATCCCGGGATGCGGGCCTGCTTGGAATACTGCTGCACCAGCGTTTCCTGGTGCTTTGCCACCACGTCAGCGGGGATCTCTACGCTGATTTCGCGCTTGCAGGCCGGGTCCATGGGCGGAGGCCCCTGGGTATGCGTGTGGCCGGGTTCGCCATGAGCCTGATCGTGCTGGCCCTCAACTGCCTGCGCTTCAGTGGTTTGGCCCTCTTCCATCTGCGGCTGCTGCTCAGAGGAAGGGTTCTCAGGATTCTCGAGTGCGTTGCGCTCTGCTGCGTTATCCAAGTGATTTCCTTATCGGTGATGCTCTAAAGACACAGAAAAATGGGGATTTCCGGCACGTACCCCAAACAATCAGTTTAAGAGACGTTGCGGTAGGGGTCAAATGGGGGAGGGGGCTGTGGAGTCCGCCGCCCTTGCTGCAGGCAGGGACTCGGGGGGACGACCATTTGAAATACGCTCCAGCATGTCCAGTTGTTCAAGCAGGTCGGTAGTCTCTTGTTTGAGTACTCCCCGGATGGTCGCTTGGCGTGCCTCCAGACATCGTTGCCGCGCCCGCGCGTGCCATTGTGCAGAGTCCGCTGGATTGGCTTGGGCCTTTTTTGTGTAGGCGAGGGCAAGATAGTAGCAGCCGCTACCTTCGTCAACCAGGCCATCAGATCGCATTGCAATGGCCCTTTCCAGATCGGAGATCGCCTGATCGACGCGGCCTTGTCGTAGTTTTATCAATCCTAGGCACTCGTATTGCCAAGACCGGAATCGACTCTTGACTGACTCATCGGAGTGTCCGATCAGCCAACCTGCTTTATGGGCAAGCCTTAAGCTGTGTGGCAGATCCAGTCCACGTTCGGCGTGCATAAGCGCTTGATACAGGTACAT
>JBAVUZ010000518.1:0-3901 GCA_049697035.1 Candidatus Angelobacter sp.
CCCCAGCATGTTTACCAAATAATGCGCAGAATACACGAATTTGATGGTGCCCTCCGAGAAGCCTTTGAATCGGGAGCGCACGACCAAGGAGTCTATTTCATTCAGAAAGACGCTACGAATCAATTAATCCCCTGCTCTCCTAATAAGCTCTTGTTCTCCGACGTCGTGAGCATACGTCCAGGGCGACGTTTGGTGCTTTCTGGGTTCCAGACAGTGTCCAGAACTGTTGGAGCAAAAAACCTCGCGCACCTGGATGCTCGAGTTAAGGCTCTGGTTGGATCATCCGAAGAACCTATCCTAATTCCGATAAGTGAGGCAATCGAGCTTCTTGAACTAGCGTACAAGAATCTTGAGTTCGACGATTCGACTGACGATGACCGCAAGGCACACATCGTCGCACTGGAACACCTATCTCGAACGTCCAGAAAGCCAAGCCTAAAGGGCAAAGTGTGGTTCTTGGCAGCCAGAGAGCGCAATGTTGCTCGCTATCGTGAAGAGGGCCGATTCTCGAATGCGCCAGACACAAAGCAGCAGAAGAATGTCGCACGATCAAAGGCCGAAGACATTCCAGTCCTCATGCTTCTTCGCCAGAACGGCGACGAATCCAGGGGATGGCGAGGCCTGCCTTTTTGGTGGCCCGTGATCCTGACTGCTAGCTCTGCGGCTACCGTCATCTTCGCAACAGACGAGCCCATTGCGTCGTCTGGGACTTCGAGCGGTGCGGGGGAAAGGTCTCTTTCAACGGAAGAAATTGATTAAAAGCGCTCCGCTACGCTGCGCGCTGGCCTACGGCAGTGCGGAGTTGTTTTTTGTGAGTTACCTCTCGGCCCGACTTCGCAGGCCGTCGCTCGCAAGACTCGCTCCGCCCTAACGCTCAAGTCGTGCGCTGTTACGTGTCTTCCCGGGACGCAGCAACTTTGGCGGCAGCATTGCAACGCGATAAAGGTGTGTCGCCGCCTACGGGGCTCTTTGTCGTTGCTCCCAATTTTCCCAGGGCTTCCGCACCTGGGCTAGACTTTTTCGCCCCGCCGGGGCTGGACCTTCAAGAGGATCGCCGCACGGCCATACACAGCCGATTTTTCCAGCTGACAGGGGGCCAAAGTCATAAAGGACGAAGGAACACATGCGAAGTCTGTCAGAGGTGCGACCCCTCGATGCCTTTTCGTGAGAACGCCTTGATACAGCAATCACGATGCAATTATCCTCGGGGTCCTTCGACTACGCGCCGGTCAGCTTGGCTGGGAACAATTTTTTGATGCGCTCCGCTCAGGAAGACAGCGGGTTGGCGCTTGGCTCATCCACGGACAATATTATGTGCACTAACTGATGTGCCATGTTTCCAATCACATTTTCTCAGCCATAAATCGCGCACTTCCACCACTTTTTCCTTGACTACATAGGCGAACAAACGATAAAGTACTACGCTGCCTCCAAGCGAGGACCCGCCTGTGCGGGATGGGGTCTTTGAAAATCTAGCAAATGGCAATTAGCATAAGAAGGCCTTTGGCTTTGGGCTCTTAGCTCTTGGCTAAAAAACACAAACCAAGAACTGCTGAAACCCACGCCAAATTGGAATGACCTGGGATGCAGCAATCTAAGTGCTTTGAAATCCTAGTTGGCACCCAGGGGGAGGGTCAGGATTCGCCATGATCGCGTGGAATCTGGGTTGCGACCCTCTGCCGATTGCGATTGGGTTTGGGATTGGGTTTGGGTGACCCTTGGGTGGCCCAAGCGTCGCCCAAGCGCCACGCAAGGGCCTCGCAAGCGTCGAATGCAAGAAGTAGCTTTGTTTGCAATAAAAGTGGGAAAAGGCCGGGGTGGGGTGTGGAGAATCGCCGGCATCGCACGGAATCGCCGGAATCGGAAAACCAAAACCTGAACCACCAAGGACACGAAGGAACACAGAGGAAACATTGCCAAAATCGCCGGGATTGCCAAAATTAGTAATTGAAAATCGGGGGAGTGGGCCGACATCGCCGCGATCGGAAAGGCGGTGCCACGGCGATCAGAACTTGGAACGTAATTTCTTGTATGTCGTCGGCAAATCTTCCGGCAGCACGCGGGTCTCTCCGACGGCGCTCATGAAGTTCGCGTCGCCAAACCAGCGCGGCAGAATATGCATGTGGATGTGGCCGGCCACGCCGGCGCCCGCGGCTTTGCCCACGTTCATTCCCAGGTTGACGCCGTCAGGGCGGTAGAGCTCACGCAGGGTGCCTTCCAGCCGTTGCGTCAGCGCCATCATCTCCTGCGCGGCGGGTTGTGAAAGTTTGGATAATTCGTCAACGTGATCGTACGGCACCACCATCGCATGGCCGGAGGTATACGGGAACGCGTTGAGCATCACGAAGCAGTATTTTGCGCGATGGACGATCAGCGCCTGCTCATCATTTTTGGTCTGCAGAAGGGTGCAAAACAGGCAGTCGCCGGGAGCATTTGCGCCGGTGATGTAGGCGTATCGCCAGGGTGTAAACAGGTAATCCATGGGCCTTGAAACGATACCAGAAGGATTAGGGTTCTAAGCCAATTTTCCCGTTTTGAAGCGTTTGACAGCGTAGTGAGCGGTTGTTATAGTCGAAGGAGTCTTATGGCCCTTTCAGGACTGCCGTAAGATCCGGCCGCTGGTTTCTGAAATCATACCAGTGGGACTCGGGGTCCCGAGTCCGCCTTCAGCACTACTGCCTCTCTTCAGTGAGTTCCAGATGTGTTTTGGGTCCGTTGGCACTTATAGGAATGTGGGTCGAGCATACAGCCCGTAGCGAGCACCTTGGTTCCGACGCTGAATCCAACAGCTCAACCGATTCCGCCCAGTCCTACGAAAATTCAACAACTATGTCCGGGAACGAATCTCAAACTCAATCTCCTGAGCAGCCCAGCGCGGGCGTTGCTCACAAAGAAGAAACTCACATGGAAGACTTCGCCACAGCTCTCGAATCGTACACCCTAGAAACTGAGCCGGCGCCAAGTGAAGACAACGTCTTTAAAGGCACCGTGATCAAAATCACCGCAACCCATGTCGTCGTTGACATCGGCTTCAAGTCAGAAGGCCTTGTGCCGATTGCTGAAGTCACAGATGCTCACGGCAGCGTGAAGTTCCAGCCGGGGCAGGACATTGAAGTGATGGTCCAGCGCGGCGAGAACGAAGAAGGCTCCGTTCTGCTTTCGCATGAACGAGCCGAGCGCGTGCGGGTGTGGGAGAACATCGAGAAGGCCTACCACTCCAAGGAAGCCGTAAAAGGCACGGTAGTGGAGCGCGTTAAGGGCGGCGTCTCCGTGGATATTGGCGTAAAGGCGTTTATGCCAGGCTCGCAGGTGGACGTGCACCCGGTGCGCAACCTGGAAACGCTCAAAGGCCAGGAGATTGAAGTTCGGGTCATTAAGCTCAACAAAAAGCGCGGCAACATTGTGGTTTCACGCAAGGCGATCATGGACGAAGAAATCGCCTCCAAGCGCGGCAAGACCCTTGAGAACCTGGCTGAAGGCGCGATCCTTACCGGCACGGTAAAGAACCTTACCGACTACGGCGCATTCGTGGATATGGGCGGCATTGACGGCCTGCTGCATATCACTGATATGTCCTGGGGCAGGCTTACGCATCCGCGTGATCTGGTCCACGTGGGCGATCAGATCCAGGTAAAAGTTCTGAAGTATGATCCGGAAAAGCTGCGCGTTTCACTCGGCTTTAAGCAGCTCACGCCCGATCCGTGGCTTGACGCTGCTGAGCGCTATCCGATTGGCGCGCGCGTGAAAGGCCGCATTCTGAGCGTGACTGACTACGGAGCTTTCGTCGAACTGGAACAGGGCATCGAGGGCCTCGTCCACGTTAGCGAGATGACTTGGTCTAAGCGGATGAAGCACCCGTCGAAGCTGGTCAATGTTGGCGATCAGGTCGAGTGCGTTGTGC
>JBAVUZ010000519.1:0-15103 GCA_049697035.1 Candidatus Angelobacter sp.
GTTGTCGTGGAGCAAGCAAAAGAGCGGATGCTAATCACGAAAGGTTCGCCTGAAGGAATTTTCCCGCTTTTATCAAGTTACGAACGCGATGGTCAAGCTTTGGTAATGAACGATGAGTCGCTCGCACCGTGCCAGGAGACTTACAACGATCTCAGCAGTCACGGATTGCGGGTGTTGGCTGTGGCTTATGCCAATGTTCCCGCGAAGCAGGCTTACTCGATTGCTGACGAGCACAGTCTCACTCTGGCCGGTTACCTGGCTTTTGGCGATCCTCCAAGAATAGACGCCGCAGAATCCATTGCGGCGCTCAGGCGGGATGGAGTGGAAGTAAAGATCATTACGGGTGACAGTGACCTGGTGAGCGGCAGGATCTGTGAGCAGGTGGGACTGAATGCCGGAAAGATCGTTTTGGGCACCGAGTTGGAAAAAATGACTGACGCTGCGCTGGGCCACATAGCGGAGCAGACAACGGTCTTTGCGCGCGTTTCTCCGGCCCAGAAGAACCGCATCATCATGGCGCTGAAGCATCGCAGTCATGTTGTAGGCTACATGGGCGACGGCATCAATGACGCGCCTTCTCTCCACGCTGCTGACGTGGGCATCTCTGTCTCCACTGCGGTGGATATTGCCCGCGATGCGGCTGACATCATCTTGATGGAACCCGGACTCCAGGTCCTGCATGCGGGAATCCTGGAAGGCCGCCGCGCCTTTGGCAACGTGATGAAGTACCTGCTGATGGGGACCAGTTCAAACTTTGGCAACATGTTGAGCATGGCGGGCGCATCTTTGTTTCTTCCCTTCCTTCCCATGCTGCCAACGCAAATTCTGTTGAACAACTTTCTTTATGACATGGCCCAGGTCACCATACCAACTGACAACGTTGATGCGTCTTACGTACGAGCGCCCCAGCACTGGGACATCAAGTTGATCCGCAATTTCATGCTGTTTATCGGTCCTATCAGTTCCATTTACGACTTTCTTACCTTTTATGTATTGCTGGCGCTACTGCATGCGCAGGAAGCCGAGTTCCACACGGGATGGTTTGTCGAGTCTCTGGCAACGCAGACATTGGTGCTGTTTGTGATCAGAACGAGCGGAAATCCTTTCCGCAGCCGCCCCAGCCGGGCGCTTACCGCCACCACACTAGGGATTGTCCTGCTTGGAATTATCCTCCCATTCCTGCCACTTGGGACAAGACTGGGGTTCACGCCCTTGCCGCCTGTCTATTTTGCTTTCCTCGCCGTGGCGACGGTGACATATCTTTTCCTGGTGGAAATCGCAAAGCGTTTCCTGATGCACAAGACATTGCGGCGAGAGATGGCCTGATATTCCGGCAGATTGCCGTGCTGTGACAGCAGTCACAGTCCGGCAAGCGTGTAACGGCTTACGCTGTTATCAGGAGCAGATGTATGCCGGTCACTGCAAAACAGCAACCCCTCCGTGAAGTCCCCAAGGTAATCAGTCTTCCTCCGGTCGCCAAACGCCGGCTTCTCTCGCGAATACCTCGTTTGGCCAAATGGATCATCATCATTGCGCTGTGCGCATTGGCCGCAGCCCTGGGCTGGGCATGGTGGTCACACCTACAAACTCAAGTTACCTTTGAGACGGCGGCGTTGGAGCGCGGATCCATCCAGGCCAATATCACTGCTACGGGAACATTAAACCCAGTTGTCAATGTGCAGGTGGGGAGTCAGGTCTCCGGAAATATCAAGGCGCTGTATGCCGATTTCAATACCAAAGTGACTAAGGATCAGCTGGTTGCGCTAATTGATCCACAGATTTTTCAGGCGCAGGTTGATCAAGCCAGCGCGGCCGCCGCGTCAGCCGGCACGGGGGTAGTCACAGCTGCGGCCCAAGTGGAAAAAGCAAAGGCCGATCTGGCCGGAGCTACCGCGAACAAGAGCAACATGAAATCAGTATTGGCCAAAGACAGGGCCAATGCGCTGAATGCACAATTTCAGTGGAAGAGAGCGGAACAACTATCCAAAGACGGCGTGGTTTCCGATCAGGACCGCGACACCGCAAAAGCGGCTTATGACGCGTCTCAAGCACAAATTACAGCGGACCAGTCACAGATAGATGCAGCTGAACAGAATATTCAGTCGGCCAAATCCCAGGTCAACGTTGCCATCGCACAATGGAAGACATCACAGGCCCAGCAGCAGCAGGCCCAGGCGGCGCTGGCACAGACAAAAATCAACCTGGAGCACACCAGGATTCTAGCCCCGGTTTCCGGCACCGTGATTGCGCGGCACTTCGATGTCGGTCAAACCGTCGCTGCATCTTTTCAAGCGCCCGATATTTTTGACATCGCCCAGGACCTGACGCAGATGCAGGTTGATACCAATGTGGACGAATCCGATGTTGGCAACATCCGCACGGGCCAGCCAGCCAGCTTTACGGTGGACGCATATCCAGGCATGACGTTTCACGGTAACGTGACCGATGTCCGCAGGGCGCCGATCGTGGCGCAGAACGTGGTCACCTATGACGTTGTAATTCAGGTTGTCAACCCGGATTTGAAACTTTTTCCTGGCATGACGGCGAACGTAAGCATTCTTACGGCAAAACAAGATGGCGTGTTTAAAGCGCCGAACTCGGCATTACGCTTCCATCCCACAGCGGACGTGCTGAAAAAGAACAATCTGCCTTCACCAAAATCCGATACAGCACAAATTTACCTGCTCGCCGGGAATAAGCTGCAGGCGGTCCCGGTAAAACTTGGCATATCAGACGGAAGGTTTACTGCCGTCACATCTGATGCGTTAAAGCCGGGGCAAAAAGTTGTATTGAGAATGACTTCTGCGAGTACTCCACCGGCGGCTACAAGTGCACCGGCCGGAGGATTGCGCAGACCGGGAATGTGAGGCTTAACATGCCGGCCCTAATAGATGTTCAGAATCTATGCAAGGTTTATAACCTCGGTGAAGTGCTGGTGAACGCCGTCCATGACGTCACGCTTTCCGTGGAACGTGGATCGTTCGTCGCTATCATGGGACCATCAGGCTCAGGCAAGTCAACCTTTGTGAACTTGCTTGGTTGCCTTGATAAACCAAGCTCAGGGCGCTACTGGCTGGATGGCATCCCTGTGGAAACAATGGATCGCGACCAGTTGGCCGCGATTCGAAATCAAAAGATTGGTTTCATTTTCCAAACCTTCAACTTGCTTTCGCGAACCACCGCGCTGGAAAACGTAGAACTGCCGTTGCTTTATACCGAGCATAATGTTCCCGATGTAAAAGAGCGGGCCCAGCAGGCTTTGGTGAGTGTGGGCCTATCTGGCCGCGAACTGAGCTTGCCCAACCAGCTTTCCGGCGGCCAGCAACAACGGGTGGCCATTGCGCGCGCGCTGGTAAACAATCCTGAGATTCTGCTTGCGGATGAACCAACGGGGCAGCTCGATTCGCACACAAGTAATGAGATCATGGCCATCTTTCAAGAACTGAACCGGTCACGCGGCATCACCATCATCCTGATCACGCACTCTGAGGAAATAGCCGGCTATGCCGACCGGATTGTGCGTTTTCTCGATGGACAGATCGTAAGTGATCAGCCCGTGGCCCATGCGGTGCTCGTTCCGGAAGTGGCGCCAGCGGCAGAGGAGGTTCTCTTATGAAGCGCATACTCTCCGCAGTACGAATCGCCTTCCGAGCCCTGGAGGTGAACAAAGCCCGGTCTGCTCTGACCATGCTGGGGATCGTGATTGGAGTAGCGGCCGTGATTGCGACGGTTGCCGTCGGCTCCGGAGCGACCCAGCGAGTGCAGCAGCAGATTGCCAGCATCGGCAGCAATGTGATCATTATCATTCCGGGCAGCATGACCAGTTCCGGACTGCACATGGGAACCGGCAATGCAGCAACCCTGACCGAGTCAGACGTTAAAGACATTTCTGCACAATGCCCTGAGGTGGCAGCCGCAGCGCCGGCAGTGCGGGGTGCGGGCCAGATCGTCTATGGAGACAATAACTGGGCAACCGCGATCCTGGGTACAACGCCTGCATACCTGACCATCCGCGATGTGGCTGTAGCTAAAGGCGCTTCATTCACTGACCATGACGTTGATTCAGCCAACAAAGTGGCTCTGTTGGGGCAGACGGTTGTGGACAATTTGTTCAGTGGAGCTGACCCGATTGGACAAACCATCCGGATCAAACAAATCCCCGTGACCGTCACCGGGGTTTTGGAACGCAAAGGACAATCACCGACGGGCCAGGATCAGGACGACATCATTCTGCTCCCCATATCGACAGCCAAAAGAAAAGTTTTGGGAATCAGGTCCGGGAATGCGGATGCCGTGAATGCCATCATGATCCAGGCGAAGGATGCCAGTCAGATTCACGCGGCACAGGACTCGGTATCGGCGCTCTTGAGGCAGCGCCACCACCTGCAGCCGAAAGAGGACGATGATTTTTCCATCCGCAATATGGAAGAGATTTTTGCGGCGCAGGAAACATCGTCGCGCGTGATGTCTCTGATGCTCGCCGCTGTTGCTTCTGTCTCTTTGATTGTTGGTGGAATAGGAATCATGAACATCATGCTGGTATCCGTCCGGGAGCGAACGCGTGAAATCGGGTTGCGTCAGGCCGTGGGCGCAAAAACCCGCGACATTCTTACGCAGTTCCTGGTGGAAGCAACAACTCTTTCACTTGCGGGCGGTGTTGTGGGGATTGTTGTGGGGATCAGTGCGTCTGCCATTATCTCCACATTGGCCAGCTGGCAAACGGTAATTGGTGTTGGCGCAGTGTTCCTGGCAGTGCTTTTCTCAGCGGTGGTAGGCATTGCTTTCGGCTATTATCCGGCACGCAAGGCCGCCTACATGGATCCCATTGAGGCTTTGCGCTATGAATAGGCAAAACATTGCCAATCAATTTCTGATCAGGAAGCCGCGCTAAATACTTATGTGACGCCAGTCACGTACTCTCAAGCCGGTAAAGATCGACAATGGTCTGTGAAGTTGAATACTCCATCTTTCCGCGGTTTGATTCTCCTGTGGTCGATTGCGGGATTCACATGGACTGCTGCCCTTAGCCAGACGCCGCAAGCAGCCGCTCCCGTCGGTTGTACGTCGAGTACGCAATCGGAACTCTGCTCCTTAGTTGGAGCGGGCCGACTTGATAGCTTGAGGTGGCCTGATTTTTCTGACATTCGCGACGAAGTCCGGGACTTCTATCTGCCTTCAAATTACGCCCGGGCCTGGACCACGGAAAATAAACTTACACCACAGACACAGGCGATCATTCGAGTACTGCAGAATGCCGAAGTAAAAGGGCTGCACACCGAGGACTATGACGGGCCGCTCTGGACTGAGCGCGTGGCGCGTATTGCATCATCGGGCTCCAAGCCATCGCCCGCTGAGCTGGACCGTTTTGATCTGGCGCTGACAGTCTCCGTGTTGCGATATGTCTCTGCTCTTCACAGGGGTCGGGTCGATCCCCGACGCTTACGGGTTGATCTGAATATCGATCACAATCGATACCAATTAGGCGAGTTTGTACGGTCAAATTTGGTGAAAGCGCCGGACGTAAATGCGGTTTTTGAACAGGTTGAATGTGCCTATGCCGGGTATCAGCGGACATTGGTAGCGTTAAAGCATTATATGGACCTTGCCCAGCAAGGCGAGGGTGAGCCACTTCCGGCGATCGTGAAACCGATCAAGCCGGGTGGTGCGTATCCTGGGTTGAATCAACTGGCAACAAGGCTGCAACGTCTGGGAGATCTTTCACCGGCTGACTGGCATTCAAGTGGATCGACTGTTTATGAAGACGCGGTGGTTGAAGCCATCAAGAATTTTCAGGATAGACATGGTCTGACTCCCAACGGAATTATCGATCAGGTAACGTTCCAGAACCTGGTGACGCCATTCAGCCGCCGCATCGTACAGCTTCAACTCGCTCTGGAGCGCTGGCGCTGGCTTCCGCGTAACCTGCCGGGGCGGATGATCGCGGTCAATGTTCCTGAGTTCGAACTGCGCGCTTATGACGATTACCATGTAGCGATTGATATGCGGGTGATTGTAGGCAAAGCGTTTCCACAACGCCGGACGCCACTTTTTCAGGACCAGATGGAATACCTGATATTCCGTCCATATTGGAATGTTCCAATCCGGATCACGCGCAATGAAATCATTCCTGACCTGAGGAAAAAACCAGGCTACATGGCCAAACACGCATTTGAAGTGGTGACCCGCCAGGACCAGGTGGTAGCGGCAGATATTTCGGACAGCTCAGTCATAGCCCGGCTCCGCTCGGGAGACCTTGAAATTCGTCAAAGGCCCGGTGCCGGCAACTCTCTTGGTCTGATTAAATTTGTCTTTCCCAATGACTATGACGTTTACATGCACGGTACACCGGAACATGCCTTGTTCTCGCGTGCTGACCGCGCTATGAGCCACGGCTGTGTTCGTGTGGAAGACCCGGCAAAGTTGGCCGCGTGGGTCTTGCAGGGTAATCCGGCATGGACGAATGAAAAAATTGAGGAGGCTATGAACGCTTCCCAGTCTCAACGGGTGAACCTGCCAAAACCCATTCCCGTGCTCATCCTCTACGCTACGGCTGCGGTCGACGAGAGCGGCGAAGTGGGTTTCTTTGCCGACATCTATGGCCAGGACGCAAAGCTGGAGCAAGAGTTGGCGAAGGGCTATCCCTATCCTCTTTAACTTTAACAACTTAGAGAAAAAGGTAATCAAATCAGAATCGACCGGCATCTAATCGCTACCCCCGATTCCAAATTTGCCGATAAGGTGTTAAGGTCTATTTGTTGTGTTGTACCTAATTGCGTCACTTGTTGCCCTCCTAGTTCCAGCCCCGGCGTCAAACCCAGGGATACGGATTGCGGCTCCCACGGGGCCTGTTTACGAACTGCGTCTTTATCACACGCATACCAATGAGCGCCTGGATATTGTTTACCGGCATGGGGATAGCTACGATCCGGTCGCGCTCGACAAGTTAGAACACTTTTTGCGCGATCATCGGACGAATGATGTGCGTCCTTATGATCCGCGCGTTTTCGACCTGCTTCACGACCTCACGAGCTCCCTGGGACGGCCGAATTCAGAAATCGACATTGTTTGTGGTTATCGAACGCCATGGAGCAACGCATATCTCCGCAGCCGTTCTTCCGCCGTAGCGCAGCACAGCCTGCACATGCAGGCAATGGCTATTGACATCCGTGTGCCGGGCGTTAGCACCACACAACTGCGCGACGCGGCCTTGAGGCTCCACGAAGGTGGTGTTGGCTATTACGCGCGGGAGCAGTTCGTCCACGTAGATGTTGGACGCGTCCGCCGCTGGTAAAATCGCACAAGGGGCCGCATCTGACTGACAGTTGCGGCCCTTGCCATTTCTCCAAACAGTCGCGCAAGGCGTAATCTGTTTGTTCCGGGAAGTTCTGAACAAACTGTGATGCGCCAGATGAAAGCCGCCGTTCTCTATTCACCGCGTGATGTTTCCAAGAGACCTCTTGAGGTGCGCGAAGTCCCGCGACCAGAACTCAAGCCTGGGTATGTTCTCCTGCGTGTGCGCGCCTGTGGTGTCTGTCGCACAGACTTGCACATCGTAGAGGGCGAACTGCCGCCACGCTGCACTGAAATAATTCCCGGACACCAGATCGTAGGAGAAATTGCCGATCCCGGCGCGACCGATCTTACGGCAGGCACTCGCGTTGGCGTCTCCTGGATTGGCGGCGTGGATGGGAGCTGCTGGTATTGCCGGCATGAGTTGGAAAACCTTTGCGATTCACCGACTTTCACCGGATACAGTGTGAATGGGGGCTTCGCCGAGTATGCAATCGCGCGCGCCGATTTTACGTTTCCGCTGGAGAACAAGCTTGACGACCTGCAGGCCGCACCTCTCTTGTGCGCAGGCATTATCGGGTTTCGCAGCCTTCGTGTGGCTGAAGTAAAACGTGGAGAACGTGTTGGATTATTCGGCTTTGGTGCTTCAGCCCACCTTGCGATTGCTGTCCTGCGAGCCTGGAACTGTGAAGTATACGTCTCCACGCGTGGCGCCTCTCATCGGCAACTGGCAGAGTCGCTCGGCGCAACATGGGTGGGCAGTGAGACGGATAAGCCGCCGGTGCAACTTGACCGTGCTGTCACTTTCGCGCCCAGCGGTGACGTGGTAGTAGCAGCTCTGGCCAGTCTGCGCAAGGGCGGCGTGATTGCCATCAATGCAATCCATCTGGATCGCATTCCCGAGTTTGACTACGATCGGCTCCTTTGGGGTGAGCGCCAGATCCGTAGCGTCACGAATATGACTCGCTCAGATGCCCGGGACTTTCTAACAATAGCAGCAGAAATCAATCTCCGCCCAAAGACCACAGTTTTCTCTCTTGCTCAGGTCAATGAAGCTTTGGTAGCAATCAAGAATGATTCCATCGATGGCGCGGCCGTCATTGCCCCCTAACAAACAATATTCTTGAGAATCCGCCGATGATAAGAAGACCGCTCCCGCGCGTAACGTTGTGTCTGCAACACATAATGTTGATTCCAAATCACTCCGTTGCGTGATCTTGATCACAGCCAAAAGCAATAGCGAGACCGAATAATAAATAGTTCGGAGGAGGTCCAGATGAAAGGACATGTTTCGCCTAAGCCAAAGAAGGTCCCAATGGGATTTGTTCCCACATCTCTCACACAGTTTTGCGAAAGATCCGATCGCATCACCAAGCAGCTCGCAAAACGTGCATTTCAACTTTTTGAAGAGCGCGGCTGCGAGAACGGACATGATCTGGACGACTGGTTCAAAGCAGAAGCAGAGTTGATTGCGCCCATTCCTATCAAGGTTAAGGAGACGGCCCGGGAGATTCGCATTGAAGCTGAAGTTCGTGGATTCAACGATGATGAAGTGGCATTCAACCTGGAAAAGAACCAGGTCTCGATTCAAGGGATTAAGCAGACAAACAGCAATGACGCTACACAAAGTAAATCAGAAATTCGGATGATTTATGGGAGTATCTCATTGCCATCAGAAGTGGTGCCGCAAAAGGCACACGCAACTCTTAAAAATGGAATCTTAGAGATCATTGCTCCAAGATCTGCAACTGAAATAGCAAAAGCAATAGCCGTGAGCGCGGCCTGAAGGCGCAAGCCGAAGGGGATGTTATGAATGATCGAGTTAAGGAAGTTTATCTCATGCTGGGGCACATATTGAACAATCCGAGAGCTTTTGGCCTTGAGGAGAGACCACCAAAAGCCCTGGATGAAGCTCTGAGCAAAATGCAATTGGATTTGATGCACGAACTCAGAGAAGAAATGTCTGAAGAGGACTTTCTGGCCATGGAGCTGTCACAGGATGCCGACCGCGAGGCCTTTCCCGAAGTGACGTCGACCTCGTTCACCCTGAAGACAGGCACTTAAGTTTTTGCTGATGCGTGTCACCAGGGTCTGTTGATTGCTCCAGTCAGCCTAATATCGATGCTCGATCTGCTCTGCAAGTTTTGGCGGGACGGAAAATGGAGGTCCTTTATGAATCACTCAAATGCAACCTCGTCCGTGAGAGAACCACACTTGGAAACGATGCGAGTGCATTTTGATCACTTGCTGGTGGCCGTTGATCTGTCGCCTTCCTCGGCGAACACCGTAAAAATCGCCACAGAATTGGCAAATAGATCCGGCTCGACCCTGGTCGTTGCTCATGTGCTTAATCCAGCCCTCATGCTTCCTGCCGAGACCACAGCGAATGTGAAGGAGACTCTTAATGCATGGCTGGAACCGTGCATGAAAAAAGAAACGCGCTTTGTTGTTGAGGTGGCAGAGGGAAACGTGGTTGAAGAAGTCGCCCGGCTGGCCAGGGAATCCCGGGCTGATCTCCTGGTCATCGGTACTCACGCCGCCGGGGGCGCAGCAAAATTCGTTTTTGGCTCAACCGGCGAAGCGCTATTCCGCGAGATGGGTATCCCCGTGCTTACCATTGGACCGCACATCCAGGCGTGTGGTGAACGCTTCTCTTCCATACTGCTGCCCACTGACCTTGAACCGCATTCACTCCGTGCCGCGCAATATGCTGTGGCGCTGGCGGAGGAATCCAACGGGAACCTCACGCTCTTGCACATCCCGAAAGAAGATGAAGAAGAGAATGCTTTTGGAAACAGGCAGCGGATGGAGCAGCTTGTCCCGGAAGATGCTACTTTGTGGTGTAAGCCTGGCTTCAAAATCACAAGTGGCGATCCGGTTGAAACGATCCTGGAGAGCGCGCGCGAAGTGAAAGCCGACTTGATTGTTCTGGGCGTTACCCATGCGCGTCCGCTGTCAGAACATGCCAGTTGGTCGATTGCGTCCAAGGTTGTGCGCCACGCTGAGTGTCCGGTACTGACAGTGAGGGATCGCTTATAGCCGAAGCCATCACAAGCGTCAGGAAGCCATCTGAGTTCAACAACATCTGCTCTGCGGTGCGCGATTCCAGGTGTATCTTTGCATACCGAAAATCTCTTTCGGCGGCGGCGCGACTGTGTTGCTATGTGATAGTCATCACAGAGCATGCCAATTCCCGGGCATATAGTCAAAGCAAGGAGGTTCACATGGCTACCCTTCGTGCACCCATTGTTCCAAGTCCGGTCGCAAGCCTGAAGAACATCTTATTCGCAACGGATTTTTCTGAGGCTTCAATGAAGGCGTTTCCGTACGCCGCCTCCCTTGCTAAAAAGTTTGGCGCATCCGTTTTCGCCTGCCACATCATTACCCCAACATCGCTGGCGACGGCAGCGCCCCAATCGGCGCCTTACTTCTATGAAGCCGAATATGAGGCCGCGACAAAAGAGCTGGACAACATCCTGCATTCGCCACAATTGGAAGGAATCAAAACCAAGGCGCTGCTGTCCTCAGGCATCCTGGGGGACGCGTTGCAGGACGAGATCAATCAAAATCACATTGATCTGATAGTTGCCGGCACGCATGGACGCACTGGATTACGCCGTTTGCTGCTTGGATCGGCCGTGGAAGGGATTTGCCGTGTGGCAACATGCCCCGTGTTGACCGTTGGGCCTGATCATCCCAGTTCAAGAATAAAGTTAGATAACATTCTGGTGCCCACGGACCTTTCAGAAGAAAGCATGCGCGCGCTGCCATTTGTTTTGGGTCTGGCCGGAGCATACGGGTCCAAGGTAACCGTACTCCATGTGCTGCCGGAGGAAACTGCCGGTAATCCTGACACGCAGAAGCTATCTCAGCCAGTTTACAAGAACATGGTCCATATCTTTGAACCGCGGCTTGTGCCCTTGCAGGCGGAATTCGTGATCGAATCCGGCGAGACTGTGGAAACAATCCTGAAAGTTGCCCGCGACAAGAACGCCGACATGATTGTGTTAGGAGTGAGGGATGCTTTCCTTCCAGGAGTCCACGTTCGGACAAGTGTGGCATATCGAATCATGGCAGCATCTCATTGCCCGGTTGTCAGTTGCCGATAAATTGAGATAACCGGAAGCTCGGGCGCTTTATTACTTTTTTCACTGTTCGAGACAGTAGGAAAATCTGCAGTGCGGCCACCGCAAACTGATCTCTGGTGCGCTTTTCAGGAGATCATTGAGGACCAGTTCGCTGGCAGGAAATAGTACCGGTTGCAACATATAGCTCTCTACTCCGAGCTACGGTGTTACAATTTCCGCAGCTACAGCTATCACGAGCGGGAGTAATTCAGTGGTAGAATGCCAGCTTCCCAAGCTGGACGTCGCCGGTTCGATCCCGGTCTCCCGCTCCATCTTCTCCATTGGCTCAACTTCCCTTCTGCAATGATGGTCTAACGAGATATTGCTTACTTTTTTTCCATCCATGAACGCAATAATCCCGGCACCAGTTCCGCCGCCGGACCAAGGTGGACTTCATCGAAATACAAGGCATTCGCGGGTTCCGTCAGACCCAGAAAAACTGTTCGAGCAGGCTGTGGCTTTTGCTTGAGCATGGTTACAAAGCTCGCCACCGGCTGCACTGATCCGGACGTCCCAATAGCAATAAACGTATCGCATTCTTCCAAGGCGTCATAAATACGGTCAAGCTGATACGGTTGCTCGCCAAACCAGCAGACATTCGGACGCGCCAGCGCTCCGCAAGTGCAGTGCGGCAACTCGCCCGCCGCGTAACCGTTGTAATCAGCGAACGGGGGACGGCCGCAATCGGCTGCGCACCGGCTCTCAAAAAGTTTGCCATGGATATGGACCGCGTCTTCCGATCCTGCAGCTTCATGCAGGCTGTCCACGTTTTGTGTGCACAGAAACAATCTACTGTCGCTGGATTCTGTATTCCACCGGGCCAGCGCAACATGTGCGGCATTGGGTTTAGCATCGCGGGCGTGGGCGCGACGATCAGAGTAATACTGCCAAACCAGCGTTGGGTCCTTCTCCCAGGCCTCAATGTTCGCCAGTTCGTAATGGCTGTGGCCGCGCCAACTGGTTCCCTGAAAGACAGGAATCCCGCTCTCTGCGCTGATTCCAGCCCCGGTCAGGACGAATATACTTCCCCGCATCTTCATGCGAACTGTTCTCTGCCTCCGGCCAAAAGTGGCCTATAATTTAGTTACCTTGAGAAAACCAGCTGGTATTGTTCTCTCACTGCTGTTTTTGGCCGCCTGCGCAGTTCTCTCTTCGGCCCAACAGCATTCCGGCCCCACCGGTGTGAGCCGGCTGCTGTTGATCATACCCTTTGAGAATACTTCCAGCGCCGCGGGAACTGATTGGATCAGTGAGTCCTTTCCTGAAATTTTGAGCACCCGGCTTAGCCCCAGTGGATTTTTCGTGATGGGGCGAGAAGACCGCCTCAATGCATTCGACCGGCTCGGCATTCCTCCGGGAGCCAAGCCTTCGCGCGCCACTCTTTATCAGGTCGGCCAGCAATTGGACGCAGACTATTTAGTCATGGGCGACTATCGCGTTGATCAAGCCAATATCACCGCGCATGCCCGCGTTATGGATATGGAGCGGCTTCGCCTGAGCCCTGAATTCACGGAGTCCGGCCCGCTGGCCAATCTCATTGCTATTCAGACCGCCCTGGCATGGGACATCCTGAATATGTTAAGCCCCGGTGCCCCTGCCAAAGACAATTTTGTCGCCCAGTTCCCCGGTCAAAGGCCAGATGTTTTGGAGAACTATGTGCGCGGCATCATAGCAACCAACACTCAGGAGAAGATCAAATACTTTAAGGAAGCTGTGCGGCTGGAGCCAACACATGCTCTTGCCATGTTGCAACTGGGCAAAAGCTATTACAAAGCCCGGGACTACGAACCAGCCGCAAGCTGGCTTGCGCGCATACCCAAAACGGATGCCAATGCCAATGAAGCCCAGTTTTATCTGGGAATGGCAACGTTCTATGCGGGCCACATGGACAGGTCAGAAAACGCCTTCCAAACACTTGCTGCCCGACTGCCCTTGACTGAGGTTTTAAACAATTTGGGCGTGGTTGCGGCGCGTCGCGGCGAGAAGAGTGCGCGCGCCTATTTTGAAAGAACCGTACAGACCGATCCCAACGAACCTGATTATCGCTTCAATCTGGCAGTCACTCTGTTCCGCGAAGGCGACACGCAGGGCGCCGCGCGCGAGCTACGTGAGTTGTTGGCCATTCACCCGGATGCAGAGGCCAAGACCTTCCTGGAGGCAATTGCTTCCGGCACACAACCTGCCCGCATGCCGCTGGAGCGCATCAAGCGCAACTATGACGAATCCACTTTCCGCCAAATCGCCCTGGAAATCGAGAATACTAATGAGGCGCGCCTCGCGAAGTCTGATCCGGCTAGCCATGCCGCTTTTCACGTGCGGCACGGTCAGGAACTGCTGCAGTCGGGCCTGCCAGGGGAAGCAGAAAAAGAGTTTCGAGAAGCCGTGGTGCTTGATCCCAGCAGTGCAGCGGCCCATGCTGGTTTGGCCGCGGTGCTTGAGAACGATCAGGACATTACGGGCGCGCGCAATGAGGCCCGCATGGCCATAAAGTTACAGCCAACGGCTGACGCCTATCTGGTGATGGCCCGGTTGGACCTGGCGGAAAACAAGCCAGCTTCAGCCGCACAAAATATTGATCATGCTTTGGCTCTTGATCCTGCGAACGCTGCGGCGATTGCGCTGAAGCGCGATATCGCATCGGGAGCCGCAGGCAAGCCAACATCTCCGCATCCCTGAGGGTAAAGCTATGCGTAATTTGTTTTTCAAAGTCGGAATTTCCAGGATCGCGATCATATTTGCGCTGTTGTTGATTTCGCGCGCTGCTTCAGCAGACGTGCTGAAGATCGTGGTAAATGACACCATACATCCGTTGATTGCCGAGAGGTTTGATTGGGCTATTCAAGAGGCGGAGCGAACGCATGCCGACGCACTCCTCGTCGAGTTGCGCACTCCGGGCGGCCTTATGTCTTCAATGGAACAAATCATTCAGAAGCTACTCGCTGCCAAGATTCCTACCATAATTTACGTGACTCCAGCAGGGAGCGATGCCTCATCCGCAGGCTTTTTTATTCTGGAAGCCGCAGACGTCGCGGCCATGGCGCCAAGCACCAATACGGGGGCCGCGCATCCGGTCTGGGGTGACGGACACACCATGGACCCGATCATGAAAGAAAAACTGGAAAATTACGCGGCCTCCCTGTTGCGGTCTTACACGGGCAAGCGTGGCCGCAACGTGAGCGTGGCTGAGAGCGCGGTCCGCCAATCGAAATCCTTCACCGCGGATGAAGCCATTGCGCAGCATCTGGTCGACTACATTGCTACCGATGACAACGATCTCTTTCGGCAATTGGAAGGCAAGACCATCACGCGCTTTGATGGATCCAAAACCGTGCTGCATCTTGCGGGCAAGCCAGTCCATCTTCAGCAGCTCACACTGCGGCAGCACACACTCTCTGTTCTAATGGATCCCAACATTTCTTTCATCATCTTTGCACTGGGATTGCTGTGCATCTTTTTCGAATTCAACCACCCTGGAGCGATTTTGCCCGGAGTGGTGGGGTTTGTTGCAGTTGCGATTTCACTCTATACCCTGCAGTTGCTCCCGTTACGGTCCATGGCGCTGGTGATGATCATCGCCTCTTTCGCTATGTTCGTGCTGGAAGCGAAGCTTCAGACGCACGGCATTGCTGGGACTGGTGGCATTGTTTTAATGGTGATCGGTGCTCTGTTGTTGGTCGATGGACCGA
>JBAVUZ010000520.1:0-5119 GCA_049697035.1 Candidatus Angelobacter sp.
CATCATCCCATGCGCTCTCGAAAATTCGTCCTGGCAGCCATTGACAACCCTTTCCGTAAGGTCTAAGGTTTTCGTCACCCGTTGCAACTCCCCCTGGAGGTATTCCACCGCCATGCATACGACCCTCAATGAAAAGTATTCATTCATTCGCCGCGCCATTATTTTTGTGGTTGCGACAGCGCTTTTAACACCTGTTCTGGCTCTGGCCGAAACGCATCCGCTCTTTAACCTGCAATCGACCACCCAGTCGCCATTTCCCAGTGACCGCTTTACCGTGTTCGATTCGCAGCAGCTTACCGGCTTGCGCGTGAATGTCCCGCTTCCCAATTGCGCCACTAATCCTTCTGACTGTGCCGATCTAACGCTGGTGAACCAGCTGGATGGATTCAATCCTCAGCCGCGCCTTTCCATTCCCTTTGATGGCGCGATTGACGTGAGCACGGTCAATAGCAATACAGTCTTCCTGGTGCAACTGCCTTCAGCTTTTGTCTTCGGCCAGCAAAATGAAGGCAACATTTTCCATGGCTTCACTCCCAACATCATCGGTATTAACCAGATTGTTTGGGACCCGGCATCACTGACGCTATTTGCGGAATCAGACCAGCATCTTGACCAGCATGCGAATTATCTTGTGGTGGTTACAGACGGCGTGCACGATGCCGCTGGAAATCCTGTGGCAGCCGCGGCCGGCTTCCGCAACCTGGATGCCGATGGCAGCGCTGACGCACAACTGCGCGCCTACCGCCAGGCCGTCCGCAGCCTCATCGATAACGGAACTTTGAATAAGATTGCTCCTGGTCTCGACAAGAAGCACATCGCCGCAGCCAGCCTGTTTACCGTAGAAAGCGTTACGGCCACGCTGGAGAGCATCCGCCAGCAGGTGAAAGCGGCGGCTTCGCCAGCAGTAAATTTCAACCTGGGAACTGGTGGCGAGAAGACCGTCTTTCCTTTGAACACCGTTACTGGACTCACCTGGAACGTGCAGGCCCTTACGGTTGGGCCGCTCATTCCCACCAGCCTGAATGCAGCATTGGGTGCGTTGCAGGTATTCCCCGGCTCCATTAGCACGCTGGCATTCGGAAAGTTCAGTGGAACGCATTGGCAGAACGCCAACGTGTTCATCCCGCAGGTGCCGACGCGGCAAAGCGTTCCCGCACAAGGTACGGAAGATATTTTCTTCAACCTGTTCATTCCGTCCGGACCGCGCCCAACCAACGGCTGGCCGGTGGCGATCTTTGGCCATGGATTTACTGACAGCAAGCAGGGCGCGCCATTTGCGGTTGCATCTGTGCTGGCGCACAACGGCATTGCCAGCGTTGCGATCAATGTGGTTGGCCATGGCTTTGGCCCCAACAGCACGCTGACCGTCCAGCAGGGAACCACCTCAACCACGTTTCTTGAAGGCGGCCGCGGGGTTGACCAGGACGGAAACGGCCAGATCACCAGCGCTGAAGGTTCTTCCACATTCTTTGCCAGCGCGCAGGGGACTATCGGATCGCGTGATGCGCTCCAGCAGACCGTTGCCAACCTGATGGAACTGGTTCGCGCCATCCAGGGCGGAGTCGACGTGAACGGCGATGGGCTCCAGTCGCTCGATCCTAACCGCATCTACTATGCCGGCCAGTCATTCGGCGGCATTTACGGCACGATTTTCATGGGCATCGAGCCCGATGTCCGGGCCGGTGTTCCGAATGTTCCCGGCGGTCCAATCATCGATATCGTTCGCCTGAGCCCCTCATTCCAGCTCTTGCTCACGCAGTCACTGGCAGTGCGTGTTCCGGCGCTGCTCAATGCCGGCCCGCCAATCTTCTTTAATGACAACAGCCCGCTGCGCGACCTTCCACCCGTAACCAACAACGTGCCGGGGGCCGTTGCCATTCAAACCGTGGAAGACACCAGTCGCTGGCTGGGACAGGCCGGCGATCCCGTCGCATGGGCGCCGTTTATCCGCAAGAACCCCTTGCCGGGCGATCTGGCGAAGTCCGTCATTGTGCAGTTTGCGCGCGGTGACATGACCGTGCCAAATCCGACTGCGACGGCGCTGATTCGTTCCGGAGATTTGAAAGACCGGGCAACGTTCTATCGCAATGACATCGCTTTCCCGTTGGGATTGGGGCTGCATAATCCCCACACGTTCCTGACCTCATTGCCAAAGCCGATCGCCATTGAACCGCAAATCCAGATTGGGGTGTTCTTTGCCAGCGATGGCGCTCTCACAATCGATCCGGATAGCGTTGGGCTGTTACCACCCAGCGTGCCGCCGCTATTTGAAACGCCTATCGCTGGGTCGCTACCGGAGGACCTTGGCTTCCTCCCATAAACCAGCGTAGCCGCTGATTTGCGCTGAGGAGCGCAGATCAGGATCAAGAAACGAGCCGCGAATTTCGCGAGTTAACACGAATTGAGTTTTTGATTCGCGTCCTTCGCGTGGTTCGCGGCTTAATTGTTTTTGATCTGCGACTATCTCCGAAATCTGCGGCGAGCCTACCACTTCATCCGCTCCCGCAGGCTGGTGATGTGCGCCACGTGGTGGTTGCCGTGCCAACTGTAAAGGCCCAGCAGCCAGTCAAGATCGTGGGGACCGGAGTCAGGATGGGTGAATCTGCACCGGAAGTCTTCCGCCTTAAGCGACCGCAGCAGCACCGTCCAGCGTGCGTGCAGGGATTCGAGGAGCGTAAGTGACACATCCACAGGGGTTAACTCAGAATCTCTGAGCTTTGCCCAGGCCGCTTCATGGTAGGGTTTGATGGTCGGTGCCTCTTCGGTCAGCGCCCATTTGAAGCGGATATAGGCGTTCAGATGGCTATCGGGCAGATGGTGAACGACCTGTTGGACAGTCCAACCACCGTCCCGATAAGGGGTTAGGAGCTGGTCTGCTGTTAATCCTGCTATGGCTTGGCGCAGACGTGTAGGTGTACCGGAAATCTGCTCAATATGGCGGTTGCGCGTGTCCGGCGTTGGATTTGGGTCAGGGGTGAATCGTCCGATAGGATAACGGGCATCGCCCATAAATGAACCTCTCAAGTTACCAAGGTAAGCTGCGGAAAACGTGACAATAAATACTGCCGTATCAGTAAATTATAAGAAGGTAAGGACTTACGGCCAGAGCACCAGCGCAAAAAACTCTTGACGTTTGGGCGATGGCCGTTTAGGGTAGAACGTCTTACGGATTGGGTTCATTGTGGACTTTGTTGCGAATTGGCCACTTCCAAACAAAGTCAGCAAATTAAGCAACGTAGACACCCAGGTTTGCGTCTAATAATCGCACAAGGGTCTCTGGTAATTCCCATAACAACAGATGTGTTTTGCCGGTTGAAACAGACACAAAGTTTGTGTGTGCTCAGGCAGGACCCAAGAATTTGAATTCATTTCGTAATTGACGAATCAATTCATTTAATACTGATCTTATTCTAAGGAGAAATACAGTCATGCGCTCTGACTTGATTTATGACGCACTCGACACGGTGCGTAACCGCTATCTTCTGTGTCAATTGATTTCCAAGGCAACGCGGAAGTTCCACAAGCCCAACACCCGTGTGCAAGAGACGATGAATGACGTGCTTGTTCGCGTGGGCCAGGCGCCGGAGCCGGACGCCGTAATTGAGCTAAAACACGAACCAGTTGCACAACCACAGCGTCGCGCTGCATAATAGACTTCCTGAAAAATCCCGCCAGGCCAGGCCGTCTGGCGGGCCCTCAGGTTTCTTGAGGGTGTAGCTCTCGCCTCTGATTCACAGCAATCCTTCCTCAAAGCACAAAAACTCCCGTAGGTGACGAATGACAATCGCAGAACTCAAAGAAAAAAATATTACTGAGCTTACCAAGATCGCGCGCACTCTTGACCTCCCTGGCGCCAGCGGTCTCCGCAAGCAGGACCTCATCTTTAAAATCCTGCAGGCCCAGAGTGAAAAAGAGGGGCACATCTTTGCTGAAGGTGTGCTGGAAATCCTGCCTGACGGCTACGGCTTCCTCCGCTCCCCTGATTACAACTACCTTCCCGGCCCGGACGATATTTACGTCTCGCCCTCGCAGATCCGCAAATTCGATTTAAAGACCGGCGACACCATCAGCGGCCAGGTGCGCCCGCCCCACGAAGGCGAAAAATATTTCGCTCTGGTCAAGATTGAAGCCGTCAACTTTGAATCGCCGGAAGAAGCGCGCAACAAGATCCTGTTTGATAACCTCACGCCGCTTTATCCGCAGGAGCGATTGAAGCTGGAAACGGCAAAAGAGAACGTAAGCGCCCGCGTGATGGACCTGCTTACTCCGCTTGGCAAGGGCCAGCGCGGTCTGATTGTCGCTCCGCCCCGCACCGGCAAGACCATGCTGTTGCAGAACATCGCCAACTCCATCACCACCAACCATCCTGAAGTTGTGCTGATCGTGCTGCTCATCGACGAGCGTCCGGAAGAAGTTACGGACATGCAGCGTTCCGTCAAAGGCGAAGTTATTTCTTCCACCTTCGATGAACCCGCCGCCCGCCACGTACAGGTAGCGGAGATGGTGATCGAAAAGGCCAAGCGCCTTGTCGAGCACAAGCGCGATGTGGTGATCCTGCTGGATTCCATCACCCGCCTGGCGCGCGCTTACAACACCATTGTTCCGCCGTCAGGCAAAGTGCTCTCCGGCGGCGTGGACTCCAACGCCTTGCAGCGGCCTAAGCGCTTCTTTGGCGCGGCCCGTAACATTGAAGAAGGCGGATCACTCACCATCGTCGCCACGGCGCTGATTGACACCGGCTCTCGCATGGACGATGTGATCTTTGAAGAATTCAAAGGCACGGGCAACTGCGAAATTATTCTTGACCGCAAGCTGGTCGATAAGCGCGTTTTCCCGGCCATCGATATTCAGCGCTCCGGAACGCGTAAGGAAGAGCTGTTGATTCCCAAGGAAGACCTGGCGAGAATCTGGGTGCTGCGCAAAGTGCTCAACCCGCTCTCACCGGTGGAAGCCATGGAATTGCTGATCGATAAGCTGGGCAAGACGCCTTCGAACGGGCAGTTCCTGTCGAATATGAGTTCGATCTAAGCAGTCAGCGCTAAAAACATCGCCGCAGATTTGCGCTGATGAACGCTGATTAAAAATAATAGGCCGCGAATCAACGCGAAATACGCGAATC
>JBAVUZ010000521.1:0-6906 GCA_049697035.1 Candidatus Angelobacter sp.
ATGTTCCGGGAGCAAATTCCAAAGTAGTGTAGGCCTTTGTGGCGTCAAAAAACGAGGTATTTGCCGTATCGATGCTGAGTGGGAACGTCGCGCCGGGCGTAAGACTGCCGCTCAAGGGCATCGACAAGGTAATCACAGGATAAGTGATATCTGTTCCCAGAAGTGCATCTGGTGAACTGAGTTGGATCTTGATATTCGATGGATTGACAGATGTGTCAATCACGGCGATCCCTGCTGCTTTTCCTGATGGATCATTGACCGCTA
Organism: Candidatus Angelobacter sp.; assembly: GCA_049697035.1. Lineage (GTDB taxonomy): Bacteria > Acidobacteriota > Terriglobia > Terriglobales > Acidobacteriaceae > Angelobacter. The sequence goes on from JBAVUZ010000521.1 coordinate 265, forward strand.
CACCACGCACCGGCCCAGTTGGGACCTGTGGACGGGTGCTTCCATGGCCGATGGGCTTGGGCTCAGTATTGGAAAGCTGGAACTGGAATATGCCTCCGGGCGGGACGCTTGTCTTCAGGACTGCCATTCCAATTGTCCCAGCCGGCAACGGGGCAGGAGTGGGCGTCGGCGTTGGGACAGGCGTCGGCGTGGGAGCAGGGGTCGGTCCGCCGGCACTTGCGCTTCCGCCACCGCAGCCCCAGCAAGCGCCAATAATCAGGGCCAGCACGGCAACCCAAAACTTTTCCATCCGGACAGACCTCTTCTTTCCTTGCTCAATCATTCACAACTCCCTGGCCGCGCCAGATTGTCTCCGGCGAATAACCTTATGGCGTACCCTTGGCGGCTGCCGATGGGCGGACGCGCGTTTTTTCGTCTGCAATTCAACCTTAATCAAAACCGTAATTTAAATCTGTACCTTTTTAGACGAACGCAGCTATCCCTGTGTAATAAGTGCTCTCCATACTTCAAAAAAATTGGCCAAAAACAAGAGAGGCCGCGAGTTTCCGGGGCCCGCCACCCCTCTTTTAGCAGTCGACGGATGAGCCTGCTGTTGGATAAGACACTCGGGAAATCGCTCATGGAACAATAAAATACCTGAATCGTGAACTTTTTACGGTCTTCAGAAACTTGCCTGCCCCACCAAAGGGCTAACCCTGGGCACCCTGATAAGTCCTATACTTATATCGGAGGGGCCCGATGAATCTACGCGCGAAACTCGGACTCTCAGCCTTAACGGTATTCTGCGTTTTCGTTCTGCTTGCATTGGCCACCCGCACGCCGCCTGGCCCGGGAAAGCTTGTGCCAACAGGCGATACCTCGACTGCCCGCTTCAGCCACACCGCAACTTTGCTTCTGAATGGCAAAGTTCTGGTTGCGGGCGGCATGGAGCGAAATGGCGTCTGGCTGGACTCCGCGGAACTCTATGATCCGGCGAAGGGACGCTTCAGCCTGATCGGCAAGATGAGCGCGCGACGCGCAGGTGCAACGGCTACTCTGCTGCCCAATGGCAAAGTCCTGATCGCGGGCGGCACTGACGGTTCCGGCAAAAATCTGGCTTCGGCGGAACTCTACGACCCTGACACCAATAGTTTTTCCGCTACCGGAAGCCTGAGCTTCCCTCGCGGCGACGCTATTGCAACCCTTCTGAAAAACGGTAAAGTGCTCATCGCTGGCGGCAATGCGGCCGGCGACGATGACCAGCTCGCTTCCGCGGAGATCTACGATCCTTTGACCGGCCTCTTCCTGCCCACTGGAAGCATGCACAGTCCCCGCAGTTATTTCACCGCCGTTAGATTGAAAGATGGCAAGGTCCTGGTGGCGGGTGGATTGAGCGGCGGCCAGTTTCCCTTTCACAAAGTGGAAGCGACGGCAGAAGTTTATGATCCGTTGACTGGCCGCTTTACTCTTACTGGCGAGATGAGCGTTCCACGCTATAAACAAGGAGCAGCACTGCTGCCGGACGGGAAAGTCATGATAGCGGGCGGCTCGAACGAGAATGGCCGGCAAAACAAATACTCCAGCACGGAAATCTTCGATCCGCAAATGAATGCGTTCCAGCCGGGACCACGCATGAAATTTCTGCGTTACAAGTTGGTCTCCGGCGTAACTACGCTGAGCGATGGCCGCGTTTTGATCGCGGGCGGCGCTGAACAGCCGGAAATCTATGATCCAGTTCGCGGTGTTTTTGTTCCTCTGAATGACGAACCTCTGGACGGTTTTCTCTTCTCTACCGCCACTCTTCTTTCTGATGGACGAGTTCTTATGGTCGATGGCTACGGACAGCATCCCACCGATGGGGCCGTAAACCACGCGACGTTGTGGAAGCCCTGAAACAGCAAAGGATCGGACAAATAAGGAAGGCGCCAACTATAAACACCCTGCAAAGTTCATTTAGCATGTCTGGTTCCCTTTCTGGTTTGCCGTCATCCAATCCATTGCCATGAAGAAAACCGATCCCGTCCGCCAGCACGTCTCCAATTTGCTAACCAAGGCAGAAGCGCATGTTGATCTCCGCGAGGCCCTTAAAGACTTTCCCAGCAAACTGCGCGGCATTAAGCCAGAAGGCGGCCCGCACACGCCGTGGCAATTGCTGGAGCACATCCGCATTGCCCAGTGGGACATTCTTGAGTTCAGCCGCTCAGCCAAACACAAATCGCCCAAGTGGCCGGATGAGTATTGGCCCAAAACTGAAGTGCCGCCCAGCGACAAAGCCTGGGACAAAAGCGTGAAGCAAGTCCTGGCTGATCTGGAAGCCATGCACAAGTTAATTAGCGACCCCAAACGCGATCTCACAGCCATGATCCCTCATGGCGAAGGGCAAACTTTGCTGCGCGAAGCGCTCCTGGTGGCCGACCACAATGCGTATCATCTGGGACAGTTGGTGATGGTTCGCCGCATATTAGAACGGAAATAAGGGAAGATTCTTGCCTCCCATGAAACTTACGGCAAGTAAACGGCGCTCCACATCGGAGCGTGGCTAGTAGAGACGCTACCTTTTTCGAACTGACTAAGAGACGGCTTTACGCGCAGCAATCATCATGCCTGCGCCCGCCGCAATCAGGACCGCGCTGATGATCGGTGAAACCTTCTCGTCATGGGTAGTCTCAATGCCGATGGAAGAGCCGCCAACTTTCACGCCCGAATGCTCAGTATGCGGAATGGGAACCACCAGTGAAGCGATTCCCAGGACCACAAATATCACCCCAACCCAAAACAGAAATCTCATGGTGTTCTCCTTTGCAGTGGAACGCGCTCCAGCATGGAAATAGTATCACCGAGCAATTGAACGAGGTTCCAGCTACTCAGGTTCAGATGCAGGTGGAACCCCGGCTATTCACCGGTAAATGTACTTTCTCGTTAACTCTTAGCCGAGGGCATACCCACCCCCTGGCCTTCAATTAGCATTCTAAAGGAGTTATTCGATTCAACTCCGGATCAACCCCGGGGATCCAGACTGCAATCGCGTTGCAGCCGGGGTTGAATCGAGTCCAAACCGGAGTCGATCCGCATCCTTTTTCGTTCCTGCCCGAATGCGATTTTTACACTTTGGTAAACACCTCGAACAGGCTGTCGGCGTCGGCTCGTATCTTCAGTTGCATGTTGTCAAAGAACGGCCTTCGGTCCGCCTGGGCGGACTGGATAACCACTGCATTATATCGTTTTTAGTTCGCCACAGGAAACTGCACGCAACGGGAGCACATCGCGGGCGGAACAACCGGGATGGTCCGGCAGTCGAGGGCAGCCAGCGGCGGCCTTGCGCTGCGACCCGCCGGGTGATGTTTCGACTGCACCGCCGCGGCCCGCTCAGGAATGTGTGACCCTTTCTCCTGTCTCACCCTCGAACGGCAGCTTCGCTGCTTCAAACCGAAATATCGCTCTAATTCATATCGCTCTAATTCATCGCTGCTTCACCGCGAAGCCGGGAAGAACCGTATGCGTTCCCGGATCATTGGTAACAGTAAATTGATAACCGTAGGTTCCGCCCTTCAAGCCTTTTGTTTTGAGGTTAAATATATAACCCCCCGATGGCCCGAGCGTTGGATCAAATCGGAAGTCGCTATTCGGATTAGCGTTGCCTGAAGCCACGGGTTTCCCTGTGAAACCGGATTCCGTGAAGATCGACGTCGCATGTACCACGATCGCCGAGGATGAAACGTCCTTTCCCTTGGAGTCACACAGATAAAATTTTAACGGGTACGTCGCGCCGCTATTGACGGACCTCGCCGGATCATAGAGCAGGCAGGCGTTGAACTTAACTGGCACAGCGGCGCAGCTGCCATCGGCCTGTTGGAGCGCGACCGACGCGTCGGCATCATTGCAGTCCTCTTCCTTCGGAATGTCGGCTGGGCATGATGACGGCATGTGGCCAATGCCCCAATTGTAAAAGCCGTCGCGGTCTGCGTCCCGGCACTCGACCTGGTACTCTTGCAGCTTGCTGGTGTAAGGCGGAAGTTGGTAACTCATCAGGTACATGTCCGAGTCCGGTACGTTCATGTACGCGTAGCCGTTCTCCCCCCACCCCGGGCCCCAGCTGTTCTTCAATATCCAGATCGGCTGGCCCGTCTTGTCCGTGTCGTACCCGGCGAGAACCATGGTGTGCCACCAACTGATGATTCCGAACACCAGCGGGCCGTGTGCAATCAGTTCTTGCTTGATGTTGTCGTCACCGTCTGACGGGTACATGTACTCGTAGCCGCCGATTGTGAACAGTTCACGCGGGACCGAGCATAAGCTGCACGCGTCGTCCCTCCCCGTCTCCGGAAAGCACCGATCGTCATGAATCCCAAAATTCATGATGTAATTGAGCGCCTGCTGGGGGTTGCCTCCGTACGCACAGCTTCCCGCTCCGCTGCATGACACAAGCTCCTGCTCGGACAAGTCGATGTCGAGATGCTGGTTGTAGAACAGGTTGATGCCGGCCTCGACCGCGCCGTTCGCGGCATGGGCCCAGCAGTCGCTACACAGCTGTGTCTTGATTGAAGTCATCCATCCACTCCCGGTCGGGTCGCCATTGTAGTAGGGCGAGGCAGGGTCGTTCGCTCTATGCCTGGCCCTCCAGTCGAAAGCCGGCACAAACGTGCTGGCTAGAGGCAGCATTTCTGCTGTTCCCGTGCCAGTATCATGGAAAATCTCAAATACTCCTTGCTTGTAATATTCGAATCCTTGCAGGTTCGGGACGGTATGAGGGGAAAATAACTTTTTTCTTTGCTCATATGTCATTTGTGATATGGGCGTCGTTCCTGCTTGCCATTTCAAACCTGCTGCTCTCAACTGAGTATTCAGGACTGCGGCAATTTCTTTTTCTTGGGCTGCGTGAATCTCCGCTCTTTTGGTGTCCCGCTGAGTGGGACCCATGGTTGCCGTCTTAGAGGAAGGAATAATATGAATAGCTCCAATTGAGACGGATGCGTTGGCATGCTCAACCCTTAACGACATAGGTCGAACGTCAGGCAGGAGGCAGCTCTCTTGGCATGCCGCACTTACTGAAAACCTGCCGCCTTTGGGGCTTACTTCAGAAATCGCAAGAGGATAAGCCTCGTAAACAAGGTACTCTCTCGATTGGTCGTCTACTAATATGATTCGCATGAGACTATCTCTTCGATTGAGCTGAAAATCCGCATCCACAGCTAATCCTGAGATTGACCCTTGTTGTGAAAAGTCAACTGTTGTGAGTTGTGGCGTCGAATCAAAACTGCCGTCTCGCCTGAGGATGGTCTGCGAGGTAAAGGTGCGATTCATCGCAATAGTTTGAGGGCTGCCGGCGGCCCAGCTGTGCAGGTTACGTGCCGGCTGTACTTGGCCGTAACCGCTACTTACCAGCAGAGTAAGCCCGATAGCGAACGCCCACCGACAAGCGAGCGTGATTAAAGCACGAATTGCCATAGTGACCTCCAATAGGTGATTCGCTTTCTCCGATTTGTTCAGGGGAGCTTAGCGCTGCCTCAGCGCGTGGCAAAGATATCCCTTACTCCTTGGGTTGTATCCAAGGGCCGCTAATCGCCCCAAGGGGGAGTGCCTCTAGACTGGGAACCGCTCTTCGGTGAGGCGAGAAAACTTTCGCGAGAAAACTTTTGCAGCAATGTTAGGCTTAGAATCGAGCAATTTCAGTGATCGCGGTCACGTTTGATGAATGCTGAACTTCGGCAGGATAAGCCATCGGTCACGCCGATCAGTGGGATTCGTTGCGGGCGATCAACTGGACGGCCGCAGTCGCGGAAAAACGCCATGTGCTCTTTTCCTCTGACGTTTGTATTTGTGGGGAAGGCAGACCATGCCCCGATTCGGCGCGAAGCAGAAATAAAAATCTGTCGGAGCAAAATAAAACGACGGCCTTTTGCGGGCCGCCGGTCTAGCTAATTGCCAGTTGCCAATTGCTATTTGCTGGTTTGCTTCCGTTCACTCCATCTCCTTTACTTTATGTTAAAATGTAAAGCGATGACGGAAGCCACTCTTTCAGCAAAAAATCAGATCGTGATCCCGCGTGAGGCCCGTGAAGCGCTGGGTCTGAAGCCCGGCGACAAGATATTGGTCGTTGTCCGCGGAGAAAAAGTCCTTGTTCTGCAAAGGCCCAAATCTCATCGGGTTGCGATGCGCGGCATGGCTCGCGGCATCTATACCGCAGATCATGTTCAAAAGGAACGGCGGGATTGGCGCTAGCTCCGCTCCGGGCATTTCTCCGGCGTCATCGCCGGATTGCTCTGGATACAACCGTGTTCATTTACCAGCTTGAGGCAAATCCCCGATATCTCGCCCTCACGGACCAAATCTTCACTTGGATTGAACGGCCAGGCGGCAAGGCAGTCACATCCACAATCGCGATGACGGAATTGCTGGTTCAACCTTATCGGGCCGCCGATCAGCAGCAGGCGGATGAATTTTACGTATTACTTTCCACCTACCCCAATCTCGAATGGATAGCCCCCAATCTGGAAATCGCAGACAGAGCAGCCAAGCTGCGGGCCCTCCACGGGTTCCGGACTCCGGATGCTTTGCATGCCGCCACCGCCGTCCATGCCGGAGCTACAGGGCTTATCACCAATGACCCGGTATTTGAGCGGGTGAAAGATTTTGAGACCCTGCTTCTGGACAGACTCCTCTAAG